>DASWCI010000195.1:0-4913 GCA_036390195.1 Gemmatimonadaceae bacterium | reverse complement strand
GCAGCGCTCGCTCCCACTGTCCGAGCGCGCGTTTGGCGCGCGCGCTCCCGGTGTATCGAGCGTGCTGCTCTACCAGCTGACGCAATACGTCGCGGTCGCCGAAATCCGTCACGCGCGCGAGCTCGACCAATCCCATGTTGCACTGCTGTTCCAGCTCGCCGAACTCGTCCAGCACGAACGCGATCCCGCCACTCATTCCGGCGCCGAAATTCCGACCCGTGCGCCCAAGCACGACGACGGTACCTCCGGTCATGTACTCACAACCGTGATCGCCGACGCCTTCCACCACTGTGATCGCTCCGCTGTTTCGCACCGCGAAGCGCTCGCCGGCGACTCCGGCGAAATACGCTTCGCCCGACGTTGCGCCGTAGAGCACCGTGTTGCCGATCAGAACGGTTTGATCGGGGATAAACTGCGCGTCGCGCGGATGCCGCACGATCAGCCGTCCGCCTGAGAGTCCCTTGCCGACATAGTCATTGGCTTCTCCTTCCAGCTCGAGCGAAAGCCCGTGCGCGGCAAATGCTCCGAAGCTTTGTCCGGCCGAGCCGGTGAAGCGGAAGGAGATGGTTTCCTCGGGCAAGCCGGCGTTGCCATACCGCCGAGCAATCTCACCGGAAAGTGTCGCTCCAACAGCGCGATCGGCATTGTTGATCGGGAGCGAAACCTTCACTCGTTCGCCGCGTTCCAAAGCTGGCTCGGCCAACGCGACGAGCTGCTCGTTCAATTTGCCAACCGCCTCCGAGCGCCGCCGCCTCGGTCTGACGTGCCGCCGTTCAATGCGATCGACAAGTGTCATCGCCGCCGGCATCGCGAGATGTAGAAGCGCGGAGAGGTCGAGTGTACTCGCCTTGGCGTGATCGAACAACCGCCGTGCGCGCAGCACGTCCGTGCGGCCAATCATTTCATCCATTGTGCGGAAGCCGAGCAGCGCCATCAGCTCACGCACTTCCTCGGCGACGAAGAAGAAGTAATTCACGACGTGCTCGGGCTGACCGGTGAACTTTGCCTGCAGCTCCGGATCCTGAGTCGCGATTCCGACCGGGCACGTGTTGAGGTGACACTTCCTCATCATCACGCAGCCTTCGACGATGAGCGGCGCTGTCGAGAACCCAAATTCGTCGGCGCCAAGCAGCGCGGCGACGACCACATCGCGTCCGGTCTTCAGCTGACCGTCGGTCTGCAATCGCACCCGCCCACGCAGACCGTTGATGACGAGGGTCTGCTGCGTCTCAGAGAGCCCGAGCTCCCACGGACTCCCCGCGCGCGTGATCGAAGACAGCGGCGATGCGCCGGTACCACCCGAGTCACCCGAGATGAGGATCAGATCCGCGCGCGCCTTCGCCACACCGGCGGCAACGGTTCCTACTCCCGCTTCGGCCACGAGCTTGACCGAGACCGCCGCGTTCGGACAGATCGCCTTCAGATCGTAGATAAGCTGCGCCAGATCTTCGATCGAGTAGATGTCGTGGTGTGGCGGAGGTGAAATCAGTGTCACGCCGGGCGTCGAATGCCGAGTGCGCGCGATTATCGCATCGACCTTGTGTCCGGGGAGCTGACCACCTTCGCCTGGCTTTGCGCCCTGCGCGATCTTGATCTGCAGCTCACTGGCGTTGACGAGATACTCGGCTGTCACACCGAAGCGCGCCGACGCGACTTGCTTAATCGCGCTGTTGCGGTCAGTGCCAAAGCGGGTGGGATCTTCGCCACCTTCTCCACTGTTGCTGCGTCCACCCAACCGATTCATCGCGATCGCGAGTGTCTCGTGGGCCGGCGCACTCAGTGAGCCAAAAGACATCGCGCCAGTGCAAAATCGCTTGGTGATAGCACTGGCGGGCTCGACCTCGTCGAGCGGCACCGGCTCGCGGGGGACGAAATCGAGGAGACCGCGCAGAGTCGATTGGCGGCGCGTCTCGTCGTTCGCCAAGGCGCTGAACTCCTTGAAGGTCGAGTAGCTATCGCCTTGCGCTGCGTGCTGGAGCTTCGCGATCGTCATCGGATTCCAGTTGTGATGCTCGCCTTGCACGCGGTACTGGAACTCGCCACCCGGATCGAGACGCGCGACGGATTCATCCTCGAACGCGGTGCCGTGACGGCGCAGTGTCTCCTCGGCGATGAGCTCCATCCCGATGCCGCCGACGCGCGACGGTGTGCCCGTGAAATGTCGATCGACGAGCGCGGCACTCAGCCCCACCGCTTCCCACAACTGGGCGCCGCAGTAACTCTGCAGAGTAGAGATCCCCATCTTCGACATGATCTTCAGCAGACCCTTGTCGAGCGCTTTGATGTAGTGCTCCTGCGCATCGGAGCCGTGCGGTTTTTCACCAACGGCTTCGGGACGTCCCATCGCGGCGACAGTCTCGAGCGCGAGGTACGGGTGCACCGCGCACGCGCCATACGCGATCAGCAACGCCAGATGCGAGACCTCTCTCGCTTCGCCAGTCTCCGCGACGAGACTCGCACGCCAGCGCAGACCCTCGCGAATGAGATGGTGATGCACTGCCGAGACCGCGAGCGGCGCCGGGATCGGAGCATGACTAGCGCTCACGTCGCGATCGCTCAGAATGAGAACTCCGCATCCCTCCGCAATTGCGCGCGTCGCGGCGAGGCAGAGCTTGTCAACCGCGACTTCCAAGCCGCGACTACCCTCGGCAACAGGAAAAAGCGCGGGCAATATTACCGCGCGCAACGTCGGGTCACTCACACCCCGCAACGCGGAAATTGTCTGCTCGGTGAGAATCGGTTGCGCGATGCGAAGCTGCTTGGCGTGCTCGGCCGTCTCCTCCAGCAGATTGCACTGCGGCCCAAGATTGATCGCCAGCGACATGACGAGCTGCTCGCGAATCGGGTCGATCGCAGGGTTTGTCACTTGAGCGAACATCTGCCGGAAATACGAGGACAGGAGTTGCGGCCGCCTCGACAAAACCGCGAGCGGCGTATCGTTCCCCATCGATCCGGTCGGCTCCTCGCCAGCTTCGGCCATCGGCCGGAGCACCATCTTCACTTCGTCCGCGGTGTACCCAAACGCTCGCTGCCGGACTGCCAACGGAACGGTCTGCGCAGTAGTTACCTCACGCCTCTCACCTGCAAGCTGGCGCCTCCCGCCTTGCTCTTCTCCCAACTCGCCGCCGTCCTCGCCCTGCCTCGCGATGAGGCTTTCGAGCTCGATCCGCTGCTCGGTGACCCAGCGTCTATAAGGCCGGACCATCCCCAGCTGCATCTTGATCGCTTCGTCGTCGAGTATCCGCCCCTGCGTGGTGTTGACGACGAGCATCTTGCCCGGCTCCAGCCTCCCCTTCGCGCGAATGTTGCCGACCGGGATCGGCAGCGCACCCGCCTCAGAAGAAAGCACGACGAGATCGTCGGCAGTGACGAGATAGCGAACGGGGCGGAGTCCGTTGCGATCGAGCATCGCACCAATCTGGCGCCCGTCGGTGAAAGCAACGGCCGCGGGTCCATCCCACGGCTCCATCAGTGAGTCGTGGTACTCGTAGAACGCGCGTCGCTCCGCCGACATCGCCGTCGCACCTTCCCAGGCTTCCGGAATCAACATCGCCATTGCGTGCGCGAGCGGCCGCCCCGCGAGCGTAAGCAACTCGAGCACGTTGTCGAGTGATGCCGAGTCGCTTTGATTCTCGGAGCAGACAGGCAGCAATGCAGCAAGCGGTCCTCCGAAGCGAGAAGCTGTGGACGACATAAGTGCTTCGCGCACGCGCATCCGATTCAGGTTGCCGCGCAGGGTGTTGATCTCGCCGTTGTGGCAGAGAAACCGGTACGGATGCGCCAGCCGCCAGGAGGGGAAAGTGTTGGTCGAAAAGCGCGAGTGGACCATTGCGATAGCGCTCGCCAAGTCTGGATCGCGGAGATCGAGGTAAAATCGCGACAGTTGATCTGGCGTGAGCATTCCTTTGTAAACGACGGTGCGCGACGAGAAGCTCGTGATGTAACAATCCCCACCGCTCGGCACTGCGCGGAGGGCTGCTTCTATCTTGCGTCGGATTACGTAGAGCGTTGCCTCGAACGAAGAGTCGATATCGACATCGCGTTCCGCACCTTTCCGTCCGATAAAAAGCTGCCGTATCACCGGACGCGATCGCCGAGTCTGGCTGGATAACACCGCTTCGTCGACGGGAACATCCCGCCAGCCTAGCACGGCGCAGCCTTCGTCTGTGACGGATGCTTCGATCATGCGCTCGCATGCGACACGGTCGGCGCGACGGGACGGCAGGAAAACCATCGCCACGCCGTAACTCCCTGCTTCGGGCAAGGAAATTCCGGCAGGGTCGCACACCCGGTGCAGGAATGCATGAGGGACTTGTAGAAGGATGCCGGCACCATCGCCAGTGCATGCGTCCGCCGCGACAGCGCTACGATGCGAGAGATTCTGGAGGAGCGCGAGTGACTTCTCCACGATGTCGCGCGAGGGGATGCCATGGATATGCGCGACGAAGCCGATTCCGCAGGCGTCGTGCTCGTAAGCCGGATCGTACAATCCCTGCTTTTCCGTCATCCTTTCTCCGGAGCTTCAGCTCCCGTCCAAGTCGCGGTATAAAAAAAGGGCCTCTGCCGATTTGGGAGAGGCCCTTTGCGCGCTATTTCTGCAACCTGCTATGAGTCCGTGTTGGTACCCGCGCAAAATCTCCCCGTCGCCCCATGTTTAATGGAGGCGTTAAGAAGGAGATTTCGATAACCGGCGGGAATTTGAATCAAGAGACAGCTCTCGATGTGGTTGACAATTATCCTGTGCGCAAAGTAGTTCGTTCAGCGTCCCGACGTCAAGGCATGGGAGCAAGGGAGGATTGGGGAAGTAGGCGCTGCGAAGGTATCCACAGAACTGAAGCGGGGAGCGGAGAGCGTTGCAGCTATCTAGCTGAGAGCCTTTTCCAGCGCGCTTTGAAAGCTGCCAGCTACGAGGC
>DASWCI010000194.1:0-2274 GCA_036390195.1 Gemmatimonadaceae bacterium | reverse complement strand
CCGACAATCCAGGTGAACGCGAATCTTCCTGGCGCGAGTCCGGAAACGATGGCGGCGGCCGTTGCGACGCCACTCGAGAAGCAGTTCTCGACCATCGCCGGCATCGACAACATGACATCGTCGAGCGGGCTGGGATCGACTACGATAACCATCCAGTTCTCACTGGACCGCAGCATTGACGCGGCAGCCCAGGACGTTCAGGCTGCCATCTCCCAGACGCTCCGCAGTCTGCCGCTCGGGATTCTCCCGCCGTCATATCGCAAGGTGAATCCAGCAGATCAGCCGATTCTGTATTTGACTCTGACCTCGAAGACGATGCCGCTCTCGCAGCTCGACGAGTACGGCGAAACATTCATGGCACAGCGCATCTCGATGGTGCCCGGAATCGCACAGGTACAGGTTTACGGAGGTCAGAAATACGCCGTGCGTGTGCAGCTCGATCCCACTTCCCTCGCCAATCGCGGAATTGGTATCGATGAAGTCGCGTCGGCAATTGGCTCGCAGAATGTCAGCATGCCCACGGGAACGCTGTGGGGCATCAACAAAGCTTCCACCATCAAAGCCAACGGCCAGCTTCAGGACGCGCAGGAGTTCAGGCAGATGGTCGTCGCCTACAGAAACGGCGCGCCGGTTCACCTCGACGAGCTCGGCCAGGTGCTCGACGACGTCGAGAACAACAAGGTAGCGAGCTGGTACAACGGCGACCGCTCCGTCATTCTGGCGATTCAACGGCAACCGGGAACGAACACAGTTGCGGTGGCGAACGGCGTGAAAACGCTGCTGGCGTCTCTGCGCGAGCAGATCCCACCCAGCGTGGATATCCACACGCTCTACGACCGGTCCGTGTCAATCGAGCAGTCCGTCGGCGATGTGAAGTTCACGCTGATGCTGACGCTCTTCCTCGTAGTGATGGTGATCTTCGTTTTCCTGCGCAACGTTTCCGCAACCATCATCCCGAGCCTTGCATTGCCGATGTCACTCGTCGGCACGTTCGCGGTGATGTACCTGTTTGGTTTCTCGCTCGACAACCTATCGCTGATGGCGCTGACGCTCGCGGTCGGCTTCGTCGTCGACGACGCCATCGTGATGCTCGAGAACATCGTCCGGCACATGGAGATGGGGAAGGATCCGATGAAGGCGTCGTTCGAGGGATCGGACGAAGTGGCGTTCACGATCCTGGCGATGACGGTCTCCCTGACCGCGGTGTTCATTCCGCTTCTCTTCATGGGCGGAATACTCGGCAGGTTATTCCACGAATTCGCGGTGACGATTGGAACGGCGATTCTCGTTTCGGGCTTGGTTTCATTGACGCTCACGCCGATGCTCGCCAGCAGGTTTCTAAAGCCGCCCTCCCACACCCACGGCCGCCTGTTCAACGCATCCGAGCGGATCTACACGCGCGTCCTGAGCCGGTACGAATCGAGTCTCGAATGGGTGATGGTTCACAGATTCTTTGCACTGATGTTCTCGTTGGCGGTGCTTGTCGGGACGATAGTGCTGTTCAAGCTGGTGCCGACCGGATTCATCCCGACTCAGGATACTGGTCAGATCATAGCCACGACCGAGGCGGCTCAGGGAACCTCGTTCAAGGACATGGTGAGCCACCAGCAGCAGATCGCTGCGATCGTGGCACGCGACCCCAACATCGCCGGGTTCATGTCGTCGGTGGGAGGAGGGGGGGGCGGGAGCGGAAATCAGGGTCGAATATTCCTCGGGTTGAAGCCGCGCGGCGAAAGGTTGAGCGCCGATGAGATCGTGAACGAGCTTCGGCCGAAGCTCTCGAGCGTCCCGGGCATGAACGTCTTCATGCAGGTGCCACCGGCAATCCAGATCGGCGGGCGGTCCTCCAAGAGCCAGTACCAGTTTACCCTGCAGGGAACCGACATCGGCGTGTTGGACACAGCGGCAAAAAGGCTGGAAGCGCGAATGCGGGACATTCGGCAAATCCAGGATGTTACGAGTGACCTCCAGATCGCGAATCCCGAGGTACGGGTGGCGATCGACCGCGATCGCGCGGCCTCCCTCGGCGTGTCTGCGCAGCAAATCGAGAGCGCGCTTTATGACGCATACGGATCGCGACAGGTGTCGACGATTTACACGCCGAACAATCAGTATATGGTGATAATGGAGCTGCTTCCGCAGTTCCAGCAGGACGTCAACGCGCTGCGGATGTTGTACGTGCGCTCGGAGAAGGGCGACCTTGTCCCACTTAGCGCGGTGGCGAACATCACTCAGGGGGTGAGTCCGCTTTCTATCACGCACGCGGGGCAGTTG
>DASWCI010000193.1:0-5426 GCA_036390195.1 Gemmatimonadaceae bacterium | reverse complement strand
GAAGAGCTCTCCTTGTTCGCAATCACGGATGGGCAACAGGCTCTCCCGTTGCTGGCAGCGCAGGACCACAAGCGCCTGCTCGAAGGCGATTTCGGCCCAAACACTGGCGGAATGGGAGCGTACGCTCCGACTTCCATCGCGACACCGGACCTCATCTCGCGAGCAATGACGGAGATAATCAGGCCGACGCTATCGGCGATGCGCGAGGCGGGATCGCCATTCAAGGGACTGTTGTACGCCGGGCTGGTGATTACCGACGAGGGTCCGAAGGTCGTCGAATTCAATTGCCGGTTCGGCGATCCGGAGACGCAGACGATCTTGCCGCTCATGGATTCGTCGCTGCTCGAGCTGCTCGTCGCGGTCGCTCGGGGCGACTCGCTCAGTCGCAGGCGCTATCCCGATTGGAAACCGCTCTGTGCCGTTACGACCGTGGTCGCCGCAGCTGGCTATCCCAACAAAGTTCGGACTGGCGACGTCATCCACCTTCCGCCCGCTGAAGAGGGTGTCGAGGTTTTTCATGCTGGAACAGCCCGGCATCCGCTGACGAATGACCTCCTGACAGCCGGCGGTCGAGTGTTATCGGTCACCGCCGTAGCCTCTACCCTCATCGAAGCCGCCGAGCTCTCGCGCTCGCACGCAGAGCAGGTGTCGTTCAGCGGAAAGCAGCTGCGTCGCGACATTGGATGGCGCGAGCTGACTCGCAGTGCCCGAGTTACCTGAGACAGAGACGATCGCGCGCGATTTGGACGGCGCGATCCGCGGGCGGAAGATAAGGAACGTTTCCGTTCGCAAAGCCGACGTCCTGCGTGAAGTGAGTGCGCGCTCGATGGCTAAGCGACTGCGCGACGCAACAATCCTGCGCAGCTGGCGCCGCGCGAAGTTGGTAGTAATCGATCTCGACACCGGTGATCGGATCGTGGTTCAGCCACGATTTACAGGCGCGCTTTTGATCGACAGCGGCAATTTCAGCGGATCAGAGCTCGACTATTCCACGCTGCGGATCGATCTCGACGATGGACGAGCTCTGCATTACGCCGACGTACGTCGGCTCGGAACTGTTGCGCTGATGGATCCGCGTCGTTTCGAAGAGTACTCGGGCAGACTCGGCGTCGAGCCACTTGACCGTGAGTTCACGGCCACGCATCTATCGGCGGTTCTTCGGGCGACGAGTCAGCCCGTGAAGAAAGTACTTATGGAGCAGCGAAAGATTGCAGGCATCGGCAACATCTACGCAAACGAGGCGCTCTGGCGCGCGCGCATCGACCCGTCGCGGCCAGCGGCGTCTATTTCGGTCGAGGAGACAGAGCTGCTGCGTAATTCGATAGTCGGCGTCCTCGGCGAAGCGATCGAGGCTCGCGGCACGAGCTTTCGTGATTACCGCGACGCCAGTGGAAAGCGCGGCTCGTTCGTGGAAAAGCTCGACGCGTACGGGCGGGGCGGCCTACCCTGCCGACGATGCAGCTCCAAGCTGATCACGACGCACGCGATCGACGGGCGCGCCACGACGATGTGCGTGAGGTGCCAACACTGAGATGACCTCTTTGCGGCTCGAGCATCAGACGACGAGCGATGCCCAGCTGGCGATTATGCGGTCTACAGTACGAGACGGCGCTGCCGATCGGCCCGGCATTTATCGGATGTTGTCGAGCGACGGTGAAGTGCTGTATGTCGGCAAGTCGAAACGCGTACGCTCGCGGCTGCTGAGTTATTTTCGCTGCGCGTATCCCGAAGAAAAAGGTGCGCGCATTCTCCGCTCGGCCGACAAGATCGAGTGGGAATACACTCCCAGCGAATTCGCGGCGCTGCTTCAGGAATTGCGACTGATAAAACGCTTTCGCCCTCGCTATAACGTCGCGATGAAGCGCGACGGAAGGAACTACGCCTTCATAAAGTTGACGAAGGGCGCCGCACCGAAGGTGCTGGTGGTGCGAGGTCCGACGGGCGAAGATGCGGACATCTACTACGGCCCGTTCGTTGGTGCTCTGCGAGTGGGAGAGGCTCTTCGTGAGCTGAACGACGCGCTGATGCTCCGCGACTGCCGCACCGACATGAAGATGTTCTTCAGCGATCAGACCGAGCTGTTTCAGCTGGCGCGCACACCGGGCTGCATCCGCCACGAGATCGGCAAGTGTCTTGGTCCGTGCGTTGGAGGCTGCTCGGCAGGTCAATACGACGAGCGCGTCGCGCTTGCTCGCGCGTTTCTCGATGGATCGGACGACAGTCCGATCAACCTCCTCAAGACGCAGATGGAGCTATTGAGCGCGGAGCTCGAGTTCGAGAGAGCTGCGGTGTATCGCGACAAGCTAGAGCGACTCGAAGCCCTGCGCGCTCAGTTCGGGCGGCTACGCTTTGCGGTGGAGAACCTCTCGTTCGTCTACACTGTCCCGGGGCACGAAGGTGAGGACAAGGTCTATCTCATTCGGCGCGGTGTCGTCCGTGCTGAAGTAGCGAAGCCGCGCTCGTCAAAGGATCGCCGTACGATGAGGCAGCTGGTGGACGATATTTTCTCGCAGCCGGCGTCTCCCAGCGCGCAGGTTCCAACGCACGAGATCGACGAGCTGTTGTTGCTCTCGTCCTGGTTCCGGAGATTTCCTCAGGAGATGAAGAGGACCAAGCAGGTCAGCTGATCTGTTTGCCTCGGCGCTACTGTACCTGCACCGTCGCAATCAGGGGCGACAATCTGCCGCGATCGACAGTCACCGTGAACGGACTCTGGAAGGGCGGCTCAAACCGATACGAGTGCGGCTCGTATACGATGTTGTCCGGGCACATGATGTCTTTCCGCCCTTTTGCCCCATCGCGTCCCCACGCGGTCAGTGATGCCGAAGCCGCTTGGCGTTGCACCTCGATGTGGTCGAAGCTCTTGCAGCCACCGGTAACAACGGTCAAAACAACGGTTAAGGGACTTCCAGTCGAGATAGTCGCGGGAGCGTCGAGCTGGGTGACGCCGAGCACGACCGATTGATCAGGCGCAAAAGGGTTCCGACAACCCCCGATGGCGGCGGCCAGTGCGAACACAATAGCAGACAAAAAAGGTTTCATCCCCGGTCCTCCCCTTTCCACCGTTTGACCAATACTTGCTCGACTTCAAGATGGTCGAGCATCCTCGCGACTACAAAATCGACCAGATCCGATACCTGTTTCGGCCGATGATAGAATCCCGGCGAGGCAGGCATCACGACGGCACCTGCCCGCGCGAGCCTTAGCATGTTGCCGAGGTGGATCGCGCTCAACGGAGTCTCGCGCGGAACGAGAATCAATTTTCGTCTCTCCTTCAAGGTGACATCGGCGGCGCGCTCTATGAGTGATCGCGATGCACCTACCGCAATTGCCGACAACGTGCCCATCGAGCATGGACACACGATCATCCCAGCCGTGAGCGCCGAGCCCGAAGCTGGGGGCGCACCGCGGTCTTCGTTGGAGAATGTCTGCACGCACGAATCCCAGTCATGCCTTCCTACAGCGTCGCGGAAAGCGTCGATCGAGCCGATGCTGGACTCAGTCTCGAGCAATCGCATTCCGTACTTCGATACGATCAGCGACACCGGTCGGTGCGCGGCAACCAGCTGCTCCAGCAATCTCACGGCGTAGGGCGCGCCTGATGCCCCCGTGATTCCCATCACAATCGGCGGGCTCGCGCTCATCGCAGCAGCCGCTCGGTGAAAACGAATCCGAAGAACACGATGCTGATGACGCCGTTCATCGTGAAGAACGCCGCGTCGAGCCGCGAGAAATCATCGGCCTTCACCAGAGAGTGCTCGTATAGAAGCAACAACCCAGCGACGGCAACGCCGACGTAATAAAGAGTCCCGGCGCCGGCGCCAAATCCCGCGATTGCCAACGCCGCCACGGTCGTCAGGTGCAGGATCCGAGCGATGCCGAGCGCGTTCGCCTCGCCGAACGTCGACGGAATGGAATAGAGACCGTTCTCGCGGTCAAAGGAGACATCCTGCAGTGCGTAGAGGATATCGAAGCCGCCGACCCACGTCGCAACGGCGATCGCCAGCGCGATCAGCATCCACCAGGGACGGCTCCAATGACCTGTGACGGCGAGATAGGCACCGACCGGAGCGATCGACAGTCCGACGCCGAGCACCAAATGCGACCAGCGCGTGAATCGCTTGGTGTAGCTGTAGAACAGAACCCACGCCAGCGCGAGCGGTGCCAGCATGAGACAAAGCAAATTGAGCTGCCAGGCCGCGAGGAAGAACATCGCCGACGCAATGATTACGGCGAACCCTGCCTCGCGCACACTCATCGTCCCCGAAGGGATCTCCCTCGACCGCGTGCGCGGATTGCGCGCGTCGATCTCCCGATCGACGATGCGGTTGAATCCCATCGCCGCAAAGCGCGCAGTGGTGAACGCGACGACGACCCAGATAACGTCGCCTAGTGTTATGGGCGCGACATAACTCGCCAGCACGACTCCCACCAGCGCGAACGGCAAAGCGAAAACGGTGTGCGGAAGTCGAACGAGGTTGGCGTGACGAAGGAAGACGCCCTGACCTCGAAACGTCTGCCCTTCCCGCGCTCCCGTCGACGGCTGCGCGTCGTTAAGGGGCGTCATTCGCTTTCCATCGCTCCGACCGCTCGTTCGGACCGAGCCCAAGGTTCGGCCAAATCGCATCCACCCGCTTCTTCGTGTCGGCATCCATCTCGATCCGCTTCGGCCAATTTCGGGTGAACCCTTCCTCCGGCCACTTGCGCGTCGCGTCGATGCCCATCTTCGAGCCATAGGTGAACGCCCGCGCAGAGTGATCGAGTACGTCGATCGGGCCCATTGAAAATCTGACGTCGCGCTCGGGATCGATGTGGTTGAGAGCGACCCACCATGCCTCCTGTACGTTGCGCACATCCACCTCCTTATCCAGCACCACGATCACCTTTGCCAGCGCCATGAGACCCTGCCCCCACAGTGCATTCATCACCTTGTACGCCTGACCCGGATACTGTTTGTCGATCGATACGAACACGAGGTTATGAAAGATTCCCTCGGCCGGCATGTGATAATCCACGATCTCCGGAATCGTGAGCTTTAGCAGCGGCAGAAAAATTCTCTCTGTAGCGTGTCCGAGGTAATAGTCTTCCATCGGGGGCCGGCCGACGATCGTCGTCGCATACACAGGCTTCCGGCGCATCGTCAGCGCAGTGACATGAACCTGGGGATAAAGATCGGCTTCGGAATAGAAACCCGTGTGATCTCCGAATGGCCCCTCAATAACCAGCGGCTCCGCTGGATCGATGTAACCCTCAATCACGAACTCCGCCTCGACCGGCACCTCGAGCTCGCAGCTGACGGCCTTCGCAAGACTCACCGGCGACTTGCGCAGAAATCCAGCGAACAAAAACTCGTCGATAGTGGGCGGAAGCGGCGCTGACGCTGAATATACCGATGCCGGATCTGCTCCAATTGCTATGACGACCGG
>DASWCI010000192.1:0-12572 GCA_036390195.1 Gemmatimonadaceae bacterium | reverse complement strand
CGCCACCGCGCTGGTCCTGTTGACGTACGCGCTTCTGATCGAAGGCTGGCGACGTATCCTGGTGGCGTGGGATTCTCATCTTCCTTTCGGCGACGCGGCTCGCATCTGGTTTCTGTCAAACCTCGGCAAGTATGTGCCGGGAAATATCTGGTCACTCACCGCGATGGGGGTGATGGCAAGGAGACGCGGCCTGTCCGCGATTGCCGCCCCGGGATCGTCGGTAATCATGCAAACGGTAAGTCTCGCCACCGGTACCGCGATAGTGATGGTGACGAGTGCGAAGTTGCTCGGCCAACCGTTGCTCGTGGGCTTGGCGGTTCTTCTCCTCTTGGGCCTTCTGCTCAGTGCACCACGCTTTCTGCCCCCGCTCGCTATTTGGGTTGGCAATCTGATTGGAAGGGAGCTCGCACCACCTTTTGTTCCGGCGGCGAGCATCTGGACGGCTGCAGTGGCGAGCGCCCTCTCGTGGCTGTTTTACGGAATTGCGTTTCAGCTTTTCGTGCGCGGGCTGCTCGGGGCAGCGCCTGGCGAAATCTCTTCTTACATCGCAGTTTACACCGCTGCTTACATCCTTGGTTTCATCTCGCCGATCGCGCCGGCCGGCCTGGGCGTGAGAGAGCTCACCCTCGCCGCGTTTATGACGCAGCTTGGACTCGC
The DNA here is from genome assembly GCA_036390195.1 of Gemmatimonadaceae bacterium. Lineage (GTDB taxonomy): Bacteria > Gemmatimonadota > Gemmatimonadetes > Gemmatimonadales > Gemmatimonadaceae > UBA4720. The sequence goes on along the minus strand of DASWCI010000192.1, from coordinate 11,915 downwards.
CAATGAAGCTGACGCGGCGCTCGTAGCAATCGCAGCACGACTCTGGCTGACAATCGTCGAGCTGGTTCCGAGCGGCTTGTATATTGCCGCGGGCGCGACGCGACGGTCCTTACCAAACTGAAAGGCATGGCTCAGCGACGAGAGAAGGCCCCTCTGCGGCAACCTTCGACTACCGGTACCATACCCGCGGCGCTCCCGGCGCCGCGCTTCGCGTTGGGTTGGGCCGCGCTCGTTTATGCGTGGGCGACACTCTCGCTGGGCTATCCAGCGCTTTTAGGCAGGTTTCTCGTAAACCCGCACAGCGACCAATACATCGCGGGTTACGGTTTTCGTGAATTCGCTGCGGCGACGCTGAGGACGACTGGCCATTTCCCGCTTTGGAATCCGTACCTCTTTGGCGGAATGCCGTACATCGCCGCAATGCACGGCGACATTTTCTACCCGACGTTCGTGCTACGGATGATCATGCCAGCCGACGTCGCAATGACGTGGGGCTTCGTCATCCACATTTTTCTGGCCGGACTCTTCACCTACGTGTTCCTTCGGGGAATTGGGTACGGCTTCTATGGCGCGCTCGTTGGCGGGCTCGCGTACATGATGAGCGGACAGATCGCGTCCTCCGTCTCACCAGGACACGACGGTAAGTTATTCGTGAGCGCACTCTTTCCGTTGGCGCTCTGGATGCTCCACCGCGGGATTCGGGAAGGAAAGAATTGGAGCTGGGGTGCGTTCGCACTGATAATTGGGTTGTGCGTTTTGAGTCCCCATCCTCAGCTGCTCCAGTACACACTGCTGGCCTCGGGAGCGTACGCCCTCTTTCTGGCTTTCGCGACGCTCGATGGAGTAAAGCTGCCGCGCGCAATCGCAGTGCGCCGACTCGGTGCAGCGCTGATCGGCGTGATTATCGGGCTGGCGATCGGGGCGGTCCAGTACCTCCCGGTGCGCGAGTACGTGAAATGGTCGCCGCGCGCAGGGGGACTGCCCGATTATCGCGCCGCAACTTCTTACGCGTGGCCGCCCGAGGAGTTGTTCAACGCCTATCTGCCACAGTTCTCAGGAATGCTTAACAACTACTGGGGACGCAACACCATTCACCTGCACAGTGACTATGTCGGCGTAGTCGTGCTCGTTCTCGCGGGAGCTGCTTTCGTCGGGCTGCGCGCAGATCCGAAGCGAAAGTATCTCATCTTCTGGTCGGTGGCACTGCTCGTCTCACTGCTATGGTCGCTGGGAAGCGCGACGCCATTCTATCGGCTCCCATATGCGCTCATTCCAGGGACGAAATATTTCCGTGCACCAGCAACGATTTTCTTCGTCGGCACTCTGGCGATCGCACTCCTTGCTTGTGCGGGCACCGAGCGGTTTCTGCAGCTTCGCGTTTCGCGGAATTACATGTTCGGCTGGGCAGTTGCCGGCATCGTGATCGCATTGTTGGCATCAGTTGGCGCCCTCACGAGTGTCGCGGAGTCGTTTGCCGACGAACGTCTGGTGGACCAGGTTCAGGCGAATAACACGGCGGTGGTGCTGGGTGCATGGCGATCACTCGCGTTCGCTTTGCTGCTACTCGGGCTATGGTTCAGGTTGAGACGCGGAAAAATCTCAGGCAGAGTTGCCGCCTGGTCTCTCGCACTTCTCGTGGCCGTCGATCTTTGGACCGTCGAGCGGGTTTACTGGATGTTCTCGCCGTCGGCGAAGGTGATATACGCGAGCGATCCCATCGTCGAATCTCTGAAGCGCGAGTCCCAACCAGTTCGTGTCCTACCATTCCAGGTCCGACGGACCGCCGAACCGGACGTGTTTCTCGCTGGCGACGCTCTCATGACGCACAGGATCCGGAACGTCTGGGGCTATCACGGCAACCAACTTGGGCGATACAACGAGCTCACCGGTTTCAGCTCGGAGGACAACCGAATATTTTCGCCCAACGTGCTCCAGCTCACGAATACCAAATATTTCCTCACGAACATCCCAGAGCTCCCTTTCGTGGGGAACACTACTTTGGTGCAGGGACCCGTTCGCAACGCCTCCGGCGACACGACCTATCTGTATCGTCTGAACGCTGAGAATCCGTATTCCTGGGTCACACCAGTCGCTGTTAAAGCTCCCGACGAACAGGTGCTCGCCACAATCCTGAATTCTCGTTTCGATGTGAAGCGCGCAGCACTGTTCGATACGTCCGCAAACGTGACAGTCGCGCAGGGAGTCCAGTCCCTTCCAGCTCCACTGACCGTCACGACAACCGTCCGGCACTACGAACCGGGCAACGTACGAATCGACTTGAGTGCGCCGGCTCCTTCCGGATCCTCGCTGGTCGTGTCGGAGAATTATTACCCAGGCTGGATTGCCGCGGTCGACGGTAAACCGGCACGCGTGGGTCGCACTGACTACACACTCATCGGAGTTGAGCTTCCGTCTGGGGCGCGCAGCATTCAGCTGACTTTCACGAGTCCGTCATACCAAAGAGGGAAGACCATCACCTGGTTCGCGATTGTCCTCGGATTCTTGCTGCTTGGCGCAGGATTCTGGGGCGACCGGAGACGCCTTGCCTGATCGCGCGCTGGTCATCGTCCCGACCTATAACGAACGCTTCAATATTGCACGGCTGATCCCCGCGATCCTGGCTCAGGATCCGTCGCTTGAGGTCCTGGTGGTAGATGACGGCTCGCCGGATGGAACCGGAGCAATCGTCGATGCGATCGCCGCCAACAATTCACGCGTTGACGTCATCCATCGGGAGGGGAAGCTCGGACTCGGCACCGCCTACATCGAGGGGTTCCGGTGGGCGCTTGAAAGGAAGTACGACCTGGTATTCGAAATGGACGCCGATTTCTCACACAATCCAGAGCTGCTGCCGGAGTTCCTGCAGATGATCAAGGAAGCCGACGTGGTGCTAGGATCACGGTATCAGGACGGGCGCGTCAACGTCGTCAACTGGCCGATGAGCAGGCTTTTTCTCAGCTACGCCGCGAACGTCTACGCCCGCGCGGTGACCGGCCTTCCGATTTCCGACACGACCGGCGGGTTCAAGTGCTTCCGTCGCAACGTGCTTGAATCGATCGATCTAAATTCCGTAAAATCCAACGGTTACGCGTTTCAGATCGAGATGTCGTTTCGAGCCTGGAAGCGCGGCTTCCGGCTAATCGAAATCCCCATCATCTTCGTCGACCGCACCGAAGGCGTGAGCAAGATGTCAAAAAAGATCGTCCGGGAAGCAGTCTGGATGGTCTGGCGTCTGCGTTGGTGGGGATTGATCGGGAGAGTGTGATGGTGCAGCGGCCAGAAGGCCAGCATTTTTACAAAGTTACGGGCTCGGGAAACGACTTCGTAGTGTTCGAGTCCACAGCGGGCACGGCGGCGGCGGCCGCGGCGGCCGCACGTCTGGAAAACGCCGAGACCATTCGGTCCTTGGCTGCACGCGGCACAGGGATCGGGGCCGATGGAGTTGTGTTCCTCGAGAAGGCGGGCGATGGCGATGTCGCCATGCGCTACTATAATAGCGACGGCTCTGAGGCCGCCCTTTGCGGTAATGCCAGCCTTTGCAGCACTCGACTCGCGGTGGAGCTCGGAATGGCGCAGGCAGGGGGATTCCTCTTGCACACCGCAGCAGGCTCGCTACGAGCGAGGATCCGCGACAACCTCCCCGAAGTGGACCTGGAACCAGTCACAGAGGTACGCTCTGACGCGAATGATCTCGGGCTCAAGCCAGGGGAGCGGCGCCTCGGCTACGCCGAGGTAGGAGTACCTCACGTGGTAGTTGATGTCCCCGATATCGAGTCGGCCGATGTGGCGGGACGAGGCGCCGAGCTCCGGCATCATCGAGCCCTCGCGGAAGGCGCAAATGTCAACTTCGTTTCCAAGCGATCCAACGGCGAGTTCGCTTATCGGACCTTCGAGCGAGGCGTCGAAGCTGAAACGCTTGCCTGCGGCACGGGGGCTGTTGCGACCGCAATCATCCTCTCCGAGTGGGGTGAATGGGCAAGAGAAACCGTTCTTTGGACGAGATCGGCGCAACCGCTGGTCGTGAGCCTGAAGCGCGACGGCCAGGCGTGGCTGCCCTCGCTACGCGGGGAAGGCCGGATCGTTTTCGAGGGTCGAATTCGCGATCTGGACTGACAGACTGTCGCGCCGACGGCGAGCTACTGTCGGTTGCTTCCAAGCTCAAGTGATTTGTAACGTCCGTTCAGTAACCATCGAGCCGGATTGAAATTCCAGAGTGGAGGAGTGGACAATATCGACTTCTCCACATTCAAACCTGCTGCTTGGTTTACATAATCTATCTTATACGCATATACCCTGAACGCCGGCATTGCCGACTCCCAGCTTGAAATTCGAGCTAGGTTTTCATGGGTTTGGCTTCCACCTCACCCAGCCGGACCCGAGCTTCGGCCGCAGCGGGAGTGGCCTCGTCCTTGGCCAGTTCCGTCCAGATCGCCTTTGCTTCCTCAGCCTTTCCCGCGGCCATAAAGTCGCGAGCCGCTGATGCTTGGTACTCGGCCTTGTCAGCCGGAAAACGCGTAGCCTGGGCTGCCACCTTGTACTCCCCCGCAGCGGAAATGAAATCTTTCAGTTCTTCGTAGCCAGCCGCTGCGAGTACATGAATGGACGCCTTGAACTCTTGGGGAGCCTTTGCTTCTGCCTTTTTTAGCGCCCCGATTCCTTCCTTGAACTTCTTCTGATCGTACAGTGTCTGAGCCAGCGAAAGGGCCGCCTGGGCGCCCGCCCGCGTTCCTTCGTATCGGTTAACCACCTTTTGGAAATCGGAGACGGCCAGGGGGAGGTTCCCTGCCGCGGCAGACTGGCGCGCCTGAAAATAGGCTGCCTCGGCCCGTTGCGCCTTGATCGTCTGCGAGCGCTCGTAGAACCAAACGCCGGCAACAACGATGGCGAGCGCGACAATGGCCCACGTGACTTCGCGCTTATGAAGCATGACCCATTCGGTCAGCGATTCTTCGTCGGAGCCATACTGCTTGCGAGCCGGGATCTTCGGTGTCGTCATTCGGCTATAAAGTTGTAGGTGTTCGTTGCCGGTGAGTGCCCCCGGGGTGACTCGAACACCCGGCCAACGGTTTAGGAAACCGCTGCTCTATCCACCTGAGCTACGGGGGCAAGGATCATGATCCAGATCTTCGCCGACGCCATCCCAGCCGGCGGATTCAGCGCTGAATCTACTCGGCACACGTTAGTTCTAAAAGTGTCGAGAGAATGCGGCTCACTCTGTTAGCGAACGATCTCAAACCGAGCTGGGAGCGAGTCCGGAGTGACCGGAGTCAGGCTGCGTACTTCCTCGACTCGCGCACCATGCGGACCCGCTTTCACCGCCGTTTCGAACCTCTCGAGTGCGTCACGCTGCCCTGCTGCCGCGATCTCGACGCTTCCCTGAGGCGTATTCCTCACCCAGCCGGCAAGACTGAGTTGCTCCGCCTTGTCAACGACGAACCAACGGAATCCAACTCCCTGCACGCGTCCACGAATCTCGATGTGGATGCTCTCCATCGGTCGCTAGCGTCTGACTCCAAACAGCGCAGCCAGCGTCGCTGCGATCGCCGACGGATCGGTTACGGCTCCAGGAGAAGGAACCGCGAGATCTCCATTTCGAATGCGCTCGGCAATCTGATCGAGTGCGCTCGCAATTGCATCAGCAGCGGTTTGTCGTTGCTCGCGGCGACCTGGCGCCCGAGCCTCCCAGTCCGTCTCGGCCCATGCGTTTGAGGCCTCGACATCCGCGACGCCGCTTTCGCCCAATGCTGCGGCTGATCGCCAATCATACCGCTGCCAGTCAGTTTCGATCCAATCAGTCTCTGCGCCGTCGGGGGTCGTTTCGGTGCTCGAAGCGTATTCGGCGAAGGCACTTTCTCGAACGCGGAAGGACGCTTCATCGTCTGTGGGAGCGAACGCGGCAATCTCAGGCAGCGGGTCAACGAAATGCTCGATAGGCGGTAGCTCGTCGATCGCTTCCAGCGATTCAGATTCGTACGCGCTTTCAATCGAGACCGATGCTTCACCGCGCGAGGCATTCGGCCCCTTCAGGAATTCGTCAATTGGCGGAATCTCTACATGGACATCAGTACCGGTTGTCGCCAGGTCGGCGACAAGAGACGCGTCGCTCGTAAATGCAGCCATTCCGTTTACCTGGGGGACAGCGGGGCCAGGAACGAACGGCCTCGAAAGGCGGAAGTCAGATTGTCCCGTTATCTGCTTCGCTGCTTTCGGAGTGCTGTGCGGGACGAATGGACGGTCTGGCGGTGACACTACATATCCTCCCAGCTGTATTTACCGACGAGCGGCACAAAGCGCACCGGAGCAATTTCGGTTTGCTCGAGCCTCTCTCCGCGACGAGCGAACATGTAGAGAGTTTGCTCATCCTTGTCTCCGAGTGGAATAAGAATCCGGCCGCCTTCAGTCAATTGCTCGTGGTAGGTCGATGGCACCTCGGGTGCTCCAGCTCCGACCAGAATCGCATCATACGGCGCGTACTGCCGCCACCCGAGGGTTCCGTCGCCGAGCAGGAAGGATACGTTGCGCAAGCCGATCTGCTTAATAGTTCGCCGCGCACAGTCGAGAAGTGCGGGAATTCGCTCGATCGAGAATACCTGCGCCGCGAGCCTCGACAGCAGCGCCGTCTGGTAGCCCGATCCGGTTCCGATCTCGAGCACTTTCTCATTTCCCTTGAGCTTCAGCAGCTCGAGGTATCGCGCGTGAATCGAAGGCTGCGAAATGGTTTGCCCACTTCCAATAGGGAGAGCCGAGTCTTCGTAGGCGCGGTGACGAACACCAGTGGGAACGAAGAGGTGGCGAGGCGTCTGGTCGATTGCGTGGAGAACCGCAAGATCCTTGATCCCCTGTTCGTGCAGCAGCTCGACGAGTCGGCGGCGTGGACCTCGGTACTCGTACTCTAAGGTTGCTGCCACCACCTCTCCGCCGAAGCGAGCATCGCGTGATGAGTCAGATCGAGATGCAAAGGCGTGACTGAGATAAAGCCTTCCTGTATCGCGCGAAAATCCGACGTCTCCTCTCCCGACCATGCGATCGATCCCCCACCGATCCAGTAGATCTGTCTTCCCCACGGGTCCTGCATCGGTTTGAGCGAATCCGAATACACTCGCCGTCCGAGTCGGGTGAGTCGAACACCCCTGATGTCGTCACCGCGCAAAGGCGGCAGATTGATGTTCAAAAGCGTGTTCTCGGGAAACGAGGGCAACGAAATGACGTGCTCGAGAAGATTCCGCAACGGCTCGATCTGATCACGTAGCATGCTCACATCCGCTCGGAGATCGCCGCCAGCGAATGAAATGGCAAGGGAGGGAATGCCGAGTGATAGTCCTTCCATGGCCGCGGCAACCGTTCCTGAATAGAGCACGTCCTCACCCATGTTCTGCCCGTGATTGATGCCGCTCAGGACGAAGTTGGGCCGCTCCGGCATCAGCGCCTCGACGGCGAGCATTACACAATCCGTGGGCGTGCCGTCAACCTGAAATCTTCTCTCGCCGCGCTCGATCGGACGAATTGGATGGTGAAGGGTGAGAGAGTGGCTCGTCGCGCTCTGTTCCCGATCCGGAGCGACGACGGTGATGTCACCGAGTGGCTCGGCGGCTTCGATCAGGCAAGCGAGGCCCTGCGCCAGGATGCCGTCGTCGTTCGTGCAGAGTAGCCTCAACGGTTGAATATCCCGGCGCGATGCCGCCACAACACCTTGATCACCAGCCATGCGTCGCGAAACTCGCGGAAGTAGCTTGGCGAGCCATAAATAGTCGAGATTGGTACGTTCACAGTCGTGAATCCAGAGCGTGCTGCGCGAATGATGAAGTCCGTCTCGAACTCGTAGCGGTCGCCTACCGCCTGCACCTTCCGCAGCACCTCCGCCTTGATTGCACGATACCCCGACTGACTATCGCGCACCTTGCCGCCGGAAACGGCGCGTGTGGCGGCGGATGAAATCATGTTCGCTATCCGCCGGTGCTTCGGAACTGCCTTGCCCGAAAGGTCGCGCGTTCCGATCGCAATGTCGGCGCGATCAAGAGCACCGACAATCGCCGGAGCGAACGCTGCGTCGTGCTGGCCGTCGGAATCGATCGTGAGTACCGCTGCCGCGCCTTTCTTGAGCGCGGCGGCGAAGCCGGCCCGGAGCGCTGCACCTTTGCCGCGGTTCTTGTCGAACTCGATGGTTTCATCTACGACAGTGCGCAGCAATTGCCCGGATCCGTCTGTAGAGCCGTCGTCCACGCCGATTATCCACGCACCCGGCAGGTTCCGCCTCACGTCCTTCACCACTTTCGCGAGCGTCGGCTCGGCGTTGTACGCCGGCATGACGACGACGAGCGGCTCGATCAACTCTCAATCCCCTTTTCCGGTATCTGTCCATCGAGTATCGCCAGAATGGAGCGAAGCTCAGTCTCCATCGATTCGACGGCCTGCGAATCCAGTGCCGCTCGTGCCACCGATCGAAGCTCCCCGCTTTTCCTGTACTCGTCGATTTTCTGGCGCGCTCCGTCGATCGTGTATTTCTCGCTGTAAAGCAGTTGCTTCACCAGCATAATGAGCTCGATCTCCCGTCGCTGATAAACGCGGTTGCCGGAGCGATTTTTTGCGGGATGAAGAAACTTGAACTGACTCTCCCAGTAGCGCAGCACGTGCGGCTTCAGATCTGTCAACGTGCACACGTCGCCGATCGAGAAGAATTCCTGCACCGGTTCCTTTGCTTTCATCGATCTACCTCCGCTCGGAGCTCCCGCGTCATGAGGGCCGCGATCGCGCCGCGAGCCGACTGTCCCTCGAAGAGAACGCGATTCACGGTATCAACGATTGGCATCTCAACTCCCTCGCGCGCCGCCAGCTCGCGCGCGCTTTGCGCGGTGATGACTCCCTCCGCGACGGTTTCCCTGTCCCTGAGAACATCTTCCAGCTTTCTTCCCTTGCCTATCTCCACGCCCACGGCACGGTTGCGGCTTAGCGAGCCGGTACACGTCAACACCAGATCACCGAGTCCGGCCAGACCGGCAAATGTGCTTTGCTCCGCGCCCAGTGCCGTGCCCAATCTCGTCATTTCCGCGAGACCTCGGGTAACCAGGGCAGCTCTCGCGTTGAAGCCGAGCCCCAACCCATCAGCAATACCCGTAGCCACCGCCATCACGTTTTTCAGCGCGCCGCCAAGCTCAACTCCGATCACGTCGGTATGCGTGTACGTGCGGAAGTAGGCCGAGCTGAAAGCGCGCTGCGCGATGCCGGCGGCTCCATTCTGCTTGGAAGCGACAACTACCGCTGTAGGTTGACGGCTCACGACCTCAGTGGCAAAGCTTGGTCCGGATAACGCGACTACCGTTGCGCCGGGAAGCTCCTGCTCAGCGATCTCAGTCATCAGACACAGCGTCTGTCGCTCGATTCCCTTCGTCGCCACGACGAGCGGCGCCGCGGGTGGCAGGAATTTCGACGCCGATTTAATGATTCCGCGCAGAACATGGGAGGGAGTCGCCAGTGCAATAAGGTCCGCCCCTTCAACCGCGCGACCGATTTCACCCAGGGCCTTGACCTCTTGGGACAGCTGGTACCCGCGCAGAAATCTCACGTTCTCGTGCTTCGCGTTGATCGATTCCACGACATCGGCTTCGTACGCCCAAAGCGAAACTTCGTGTCCGTTCCGCGCCAGAAGATCAGCCAGCGCGGTACCCCACGCCCCGGCGCCCACGACTGCGCAGCGCATCAGGATGCCGCTTCCTTTTTCACAAAGCGATGCTCTTCACCGCGGCGAAGTCGGCCAATGTTCGCGCGGTGCGTCCAAAACACGAACAGCGCGATGATCACGCTGGCGACGAAAACCGGCGAGAGAGGATCGCGGTACAAGGCGAGAATCGCGATCGGCAGCACTACCGCACCCAGGAGGGACGCGAGGCTCACGTAGCGAGTGAAATAGAAAACGATGATCCATACCGCCTGTGCAATGAGCATTGGGACGAGCGCGAGCGCCATGAACACACCGCTCGCCGTTGCGACTCCTTTCCCTCCCCCCTTGCCCAGGAGAAAAATGGGTTTGACGTGACCCACTATGGCAGCTGCGCCGTACACCAGTGCCCACAATTCCGGCCTCAGCGTATCGGTGTACGTCGGCAGAAAATACACGGGAAGAAATCCTTTCAGAAAATCGGCTACGAATACGGCTGCGCCGATCCTCGGTCCCAACACTCGCACGACGTTCGTTGCGCCCAGATTTCCCGAGCCGTGCTTGCGAAGGTCGACGCCGCGCAATTTGCCGGCGATGTATGCCGACGGTATCGAGCCGGCGAGGTAGGAAATGATGACGCCAAAGATTGGCGCCATCTACGCGGTCTTCCGCCGCATGATGATGCGCAGAGGATTGCCGCGAAATCCCCAAGCTTCGCGGAAGCCGTTGTGCAGATACCTGACGTAATGCTCCTGCACCAGATCGGGATTGTTGCCGAAGACCGCGATCACTGGCGGCGCAGTCTCGACCTGCGTGGCGTAATTCAACTTGATCTCGCGACCTGCTGCTTGCGGCGGCTGGCGCCTGCCGACGATTTGCTCCAGCGTGCTGTTCACCTGCGATGTACTAATCCGTTTGTGGCGTTCAGCGTCCACCTCGAGCAGCAGGTCGAGAATCCTGGTTACCCGCTGCCCGCTGATAGCAGACGTAAACACGAAGGGAACGAATTTGAGGAACGGCGCCTTCTCGTGTGCTTCTTTCTCGAACTCCGCGGCGGTGTTGTTCTCTTTTTCCTTCAAATCCCACTTGTTCACGACCACGATCAAACCGCGTCCACTCTCCCACGCCAGCGCCGCGATCTTCAAATCCTGGTTGTGGAGACCCTCGGTAGCGTCCAGCACCAGAATACAGATGTCAGATCTATCGATCGCGCGCCTCGTTCGGAGCGAAGAATAGAATTCAATTCCCTCTTCGACCTTCGACTGACGTCTGAGCCCCGCGGTATCGACAAAGATTATTTCGCGTCCGTGAAACATCATCGGAGTGTCGATCGCGTCGCGCGTCGTTCCCGCGGTATCGGCAACAACGAGTCGCTCCTCGCCGAGCAGTCGGTTGATGAGGGAGGATTTGCCGACGTTGGGACGCCCGACTACCGCAACGCGGAGCGCATCCGCCACTTCTTCGACAGCGGTTGGAATTCGCTCCACGAGCACGTCGAGCATGTCGCCGGAGTTCTTGCCGTTGAGTGCGGACACAGGAATCGGATCGCCTGCACCCAGCTCGTAGAACTCGAAGTAGTCCGTCGTAGATGGATCGTCGACCTTGTTGGCGACCAGCACCCACGGCTTTCGTGACTCGCGCAGCAACTCCACAACCCGAGTATCGCTCGGACGCAATCCCGCCTTGGCGTCGACCACTAGCATCAGAAGGTCGGATTCTTCGATTGCCTGCAATACCTGTCGCTTGATCTCGACGTCCATGGGGATGCGCGGGTCGTCGGTCAGCCCACCGGTATCGACGAGCCAGAACTGGCGACCATTCCATTCTGCGCGCGCGAAATGCCGGTCGCGAGTAGTGCCAGCCTCCTCACTCACGATTGCGCTATTCTCCCCAACAATGCGGTTGAATAGCGCCGATTTGCCGACGTTGGGGCGTCCGATAAGGGCAATGACGGGGAGATTCACGCGAGTACTCCGCTCGCCTCGGACTGCAGCACATCGATGAAGTCGTACGAGGGAAAGATCGGCATCGGCAGAGACTCACGCACTGCTTCCAGTGTGTAATCGTCGAGAAAGACGCGGTCCTCGTTAATCGTTTCCGCCGGAATCAGAGCGATATCGAGGTCATGGCGATCAGAAAGCGCCGACATAATGTCCCTGCCGACCAGAAGACCAGCGGTTGTTATCGTCGGGCCAAACAAAGAGTTTTCCGCGACGATCAGCTCGAATTTGGCGCCACTCACTTCGCGCAGGCTGTCGAGCAG
>DASWCI010000191.1:0-2805 GCA_036390195.1 Gemmatimonadaceae bacterium | reverse complement strand
TTTCACCACAACGGCGCCTTCCGTCTCAGCTACGGGTTCGAATACGCCGCGTTGCTCGAATCCGCGAAGGAAGCCGACACACACTTTGCATTCGACCGCTACGACACCTACGACTGGTACTTGAATCTGGGCGCCTTGTCGAACGTCAACCGCCTCTACTTTCACGGCCGGCTTCCGACCTGGAACGATTTCGTCCGGCATCCTAACCGCGATGAGTATTGGCGGAGACAGGCCTTCTCGTCGTTCTTGAAGGAGACGACCGTACCCACGCTCAACGTCGCAGGCTGGTGGGACCAAGAAGATTTTTACGGCCCGCAGAAAATCTACGAGTTGTTGGAGAAGGGCGACAGCCGGCATTTGAACTATTTCGCCGCAGGCCCCTGGAACCACGGGCAGTGGTCGCGCGCTTACTGCCGCGCCCTAGGGGCGATTGATTTCGGTGAAGACACCTGCCTCGATTACCATGAGAAGATCAGCAACCCCTGGTTCGACTATTGGTTGAAGGGCAAAGGCGAACTGAAGCAGCCGGAAGCACTGACGTTCCAGACCGGGACAAACCAATGGGTGTCTTACAACGCTTGGCCGCCGCGCCAAGGAATCACCACGAAGAAGCTTTATTTCCGCGGGGGAAACAAACTCTCATTCGACGCGCCGTCCGAGACAGAGGGCGCTTTCGACAGTTACATCTCCGATCCCGCGCATCCGGTTCCCTATCGTCGCCGGCCCATCACGCCGACTTATCCCGGGCCGGAGTGGCCGCTGTGGCTGGTGGAAGACCAGCGCTTCGTGGAGCATCGCCCCGACGTGCTGAGCTACGAGACCGACTCGCTCGCGTCGGACCTGACGGCCGCCGGTGACATCGTCGCCGACCTGTTCGCTTCGACCTCCGGCACGGACAGCGACTGGATCGTCAAGCTCATTGACGTGTATCCCGAGAACTCGAAGCTTGTCGCCAAGCCCGAAGAGTGCAACTGCGCTGCCGGGACGCCCCTGGCCGGCTACGAGCTCATCATCGCCGATGAGGTGTTCCGTGGGCGATTCCGCAAGAGCTTCGAGAAGGCGGAGCCGATTCCGCCCAACCTGCCGCTCGAGTACCGCATTGATCTTCACACCAACAACCACGTGTTCCTGAAGGGCCACCGGATCATGGTGCAAATCCAGAGCACCTGGTTTCCGCTGATCGACCGCAATCCCCAAAAGTTCGTGCCGAACATTTTCGAGGCGACGGACGCCGATTATCAACCAGCCAGGGAGCGCATCTACCGCTCGAAGCGGCTGGCGTCTAGTATCGAGCTCCCCGTCGCGGGGAATTAGACTAAAAGCTCGGGCATCGCGGTGCGTGAGGTTTGTGCGAAGCCGCGGTTGAAAGACGGCCGCGTCAGGCGGCATCAAGCGAGGAAGGGAGCGATGGAGGGGCTGCGCTTGTACCCGAGGGTTGGATGGTAACAATAGAAGACCTTCAGGAGGCGCTCGGTGAGCGTGGGAATACGCACTTCTTCGCGCGCCCACCCCTGCGGCTGGAGCAGGTCATCTAAGGGCTTGAAGCCGCCCGACGCGCGTTCGAGCAGGTGCCGTTGGAACTGGAGGTAAGCGTCGTCGCCGAGCACGACCAATGTCTCGAGGTTCGGAAAAAGTTTCAGCTCGGCGCGCAGGTGCTGCGAACAGTAGGCCAGCCCTTTTTCAGCGACGTGCGGCGAGGTGGAATGGCAGCGCAGGGCGTCCGTCAGCACAAATCGCCCCTTGAATTCCGTGAAGCTCTTGACCCCCAACAGGTCGAAAAGCCCCCGCACGAATCGGTTGACCGATTCCGGCTGGTTATAAAGGAAATTGCTGGGACTGAGCGGCGCGTCGCGGCCGATAACGGCGATGCGCGGAGCCCCGCGGTCGGGATAATACGTCGTAACGTAGCCGGACAGGAATTCCCGGGGGGGAAGCAAGATGGTGGGGATTGCGGCACACTCGCGGCAAGCCGCAATCCTCAAGCGGGTGGATTCGGTCTCGAATCCGGGGATCAAGCCTCCGGCGTCCAGGATGTGCCGCGCCGTGAGTGCGAGTTGGAGAAGCGTTTCCGGACTCGCGCCCGCCGGCCCGAGGATGAGATTGTCAATCAAACGCACGGCCCCCACACGCGCGGCGACAAGGGCCACGCAGCCCGAGGTCACGCGCTCGGTCGGCTCGAGGCTGTGCGGTTCGACCACGGCGGCGTATTCGAGCCGGGCCAGGGGTTCGCCGGCGAAAACCTCACGAATGGCTGCGACGAGCTTCGAGGCGAGGCTCTCGCCTCCGTGCGCTAGTTGTTCGGCGTGGCGGAGGCTCCGGTGAAGGACTGTAGCAGCTTTCCGCTCCTCGGGATTCAGCCGCGAGTTGCGGGAGCTGATAGCCAGGCCATCCTTGTCGCGCACGGTGGGACAGATCACCAGCCGCACGTCCAGGTTCAAGTCCTCGACCAGGCGGCGGACGACCAGCGACTGCTGGAAATCCTTCTGGCCAAAGTATGCCAGGTCTGGCCGGATGATATTGAACAACTCTAAAACCGCCGTCGCGACGCCCGTAAAGTGGCCTGGGCGAAACTCTCCCTCGAACTGCTTCGCCACATCCCCGGGGACGACCGTGGTTGAAAACCCCTCCGGGTACATTTCCTTTTCGCTGGGGGCAAAGACCGCGTCAATTCGGAGGGGCTCCAGGATTTCCAGGTCCCGGCTCAGGTCTCGAGGGTACTCGGTGAGGTCCTTAGGAGAGTCGAACTGTTTGGGGTTGACGAAAATCGAGACTACGACGACATCGCATTGCCGTTTGGCTTGGCGG
>DASWCI010000190.1:0-2919 GCA_036390195.1 Gemmatimonadaceae bacterium | reverse complement strand
GATGAGCTCCTTCACGCGTACGAGGAATAGCACTGCCTGCTGGCCATCGACGATGCGGTGGTCGTAGGAGAGCGCGACGTACATCATGGGCCGGATTTTTACTTCTCCGTTCACGGCGACGGGACGGTCCTGCGTTTTGTGAAGGCCGAGTATGCCGACTTGAGGATAGTTGAGAATCGGCGTCGAGATGAGAGAGCCGAACACGCCGCCATTGGTGATCGTGAACGTGCCGCCGGTGAGATCGTCCATCGTCAGCTTGCCGTCGCGCGCGCGCTTGGCGACTTCCGAGATCTCTCTGCTCAACTCGATCGTCCCCTTTCGATCCGCGTCCTTGACGTTGGGCACGACGAGACCCTGATCCGACGCGACGGCGATTCCCATGTTGACGTAGTGCTTGTAGATGATCGTGTCGCCGTCGATCTGGGCGTTGATCATCGGGAACTGTTTGAGTGCCTGACACGTCGCGCGCACGAAGAACGGCATGAACGTCAGCTTGACACCGTGCTCCTTCTCGATCTTCTCCTTGTACTTCTCGCGCAGCGCGTTGATCGCCGACATGTCGACTTCATTGAACGTCGTGAGATGGGCCGTCGCATGTTGCGACTGGAGCAAATTCTCCGCGATTCGCTTCCGGCGCGTCGACATCTTCTCGCGCGTTTCACGCTCGCCGGGCGCGGCACCATTGCCGCCGCCGCGTGATGGCGTGCTGGGCGCCGGTGTTGGCGCGCGCCCAGCGGGAGCGCGATCTGTTCCGCCCGCAACGGCCAGTACGTCCGGCTTCGATACGACACCGCCCCGACCAGTTCCGGTGACGGCAGCGATGTCGATTCCACGCTCGTCCGCGACGCGACGTGCTGCGGGCGAACTCTTCGTAGTTTCGGTCTGTGGCGGAGCGGCAGGGGTGCCTGCGTAGCCAGCGCCCGCAGCCCCTCGGAGACCGCCGTCTTTGGTTTTGGCGGGCTCCGAGATTGGGCGAGGACTAGCTGGCGAAGCAGGCACCCCTGCCGTTCCCCCTACAGAGGCGCTAGTCGAAGCGGCACGAACCGCAGCTGGAGCCGCGGTCTCGTCGAGCTCGCCGAGCACGTCGTCGACGTGTACGACATCGCCTTCATTTTTTGCGCGCTTGGCCAACACACCCGGTTTGAGTGCCGGGACTTCTACGGTGATCTTGTCGGTGTCGAGCTCGACCAGCGTATCACCGGCGGCAACTGAATCTCCCTCCTTCTTTTGCCATCGTGAGACAGTTGCCTCAACGATCGACTCACCGAGCGGCGGTACCTTTATGGGGAGCATTCAGATTGATCCGATGCGGATGGAAATCAAAGTCGGTATCTTCCGGCTGCGGCACGCAGCCATTCGGGACGGCCGCAATTGTCACAGCCGAAAATTCAATGTTCCGACTGAATATAACGCTCCAATAATCGCGTGCGAGGACTCACAATCTCGGCGCACGGCGGGCTCGACCAGATCGAGTACCGCACCGATCTGCCGAAGCCGGAACCCAAGCGCGGAGAGATCCGCGTCCGCGTCAAAGCTGCGGCACTAAATCATCTGGATCTGTTCGTCGTCGCTGGACTGCCGGGCGTCAAGATCACGCCGCCCTGGATTCTAGGTGGTGACGCGACAGGTATAGTCGAGGCGATCGGCGATCTTAGTGGAGTCGCGGACAACAGACTCCAGATCGGCGACACTGTAATCATCAATCCTGGTCTGAGCGATCTGACCTGCGAGTATTGTCAGGCCGGCGAGCACTCGCTCTGCGTCAACTTCAAGCTGCTGGGAGAGCACGCGCCCGGCACCCTCGCAGAATACATCACGATTCCAGCGCGCAACGCGCGCAGCATCCCAAAGGACAAGCCAGTCGAGCAGGCGGCCGCGTTCACGCTGTCGACGCTTACCGCCTGGCGTATGGTCGTGACGCGCGCGCGCGTGAAGAAAACCGACAACGTCCTGATCTGGGGAATTGGCGGCGGTGTCGCGCTCGCCGCGCTCGAAATCATACGACTCATTGGCGCAACGGCGTGGGTGACATCCCACAGCGACGAGAAGCTCGCTCTCGCGCGCGGACTGGGCGCGGAGAATCTGCTCAACTACACGACGACGGATGTGGGCAAGGAGATCAGGGCGCGGACGAACAAGCGCGGTGTCGACGTAGTGTTCGATACGGTCGGCGAAGCGAGCTGGACGCAATCTCTCGTCGCGCTGGGCAGACGTGGTCGGCTGGTTACGTGCGGTGCCACGTCGGGACCGATAGTGCAGATGGATATCCGGCGCCTGTTCTGGAATCAGTGGGACATCATGGGCTCGACGATGGGAAATGAATCGGAGTTCGACGCTGTCACGAGCGAATTCCGCGCCGGACGACTGACACCGCTGGTCGATTCGGTGTTCGACATCTCGCAGGGACGACAAGCCTTTGAGCGGCTGCAGAGTGGGCAACAGTTCGGCAAGATCGTGGTGCGAATCCCGGAATGAGTGACGGTGGGTCGGGGTCGGGGTCGGGGTCGGCGCAGTATAGCCCGGGAGAGCTCCAGCAGATTCGCGAGGAATTCACATCGGGAAAAACGCCGATGTGTCCGCGTTGCGTGGTAGCAATGACGCGGCGTGAGATCGGTGGTGGTTCTTTAGGGCTGGGCTATGCTCGCCAGCGGGATTGGCTGATCTGCGGTAAGTGTCGTCGCAGCGCGATCTTCGACATCCACCGCGGAACCCGGACGTAAGGGAACGCTTTTTTTCCTTCCCGCTTCCCGCTTCCCGCTTCCCGCCTCCCGCCTCCCGCCTCCCGCCTCCCGCCTTCGGGAATAAAACGCAACGACCAGCGGTCTACTAAGTCGTGAGCGCACCGGCGCTCGACTTTTGGAGGATCGCTTAGATGAGTCACTATCACGACCGCGACGACGCCCGGTTTGACGAGCATGG
>DASWCI010000189.1:0-1721 GCA_036390195.1 Gemmatimonadaceae bacterium | reverse complement strand
CGGAAAGAACTTTCTCTTCTGTTCTTCGGTGCCAAAAAGTTTGAGCGGCTGGGGGACGCCGATCGATTGGTGAGCGGACAGCAGCGCTGTAAGCGATCCGTCCTTCGATGTCACCATCTCAATCGCGCGGATGTAACTCATTTGCGACAAGCCGAGCCCGCCGTACTCTTTCGGGATTTTAATGCCGAAGGCGCCGATGTCGCGCAGCTCCTGCACGGTCGATTCGGGGATCTCGCCGGTGCGGTCGATCTCTTCCGAATCGACGCGCTCCATGAAGGAGCGCAGCTTGTCCATAAACGGCTTGGCGCGCGCTTCTTCCGCGGTGTCGGGCGGGGGGTGTGGATGAATCAGGTCGAGCCGGAATCTGCCGAGGAAGAGCTCGCGCACGAAGCTCGGATTTTCCCACTCGGTTTCGCGCGCCGCTTCCGCGGTCTCGCGCGCCTCCTTCTCGCTTACTGCGCCTGCTGAACCGACCGAGTTGTCACTCATGTGCGCCTGATAAAGATCACTAGTCCAATAATAGAGATCGCCGCAAACGAAAACCACTGGATCGCGTACGCGCGGTGCGGCCCTTCATCCAGCGGCAATGGCTCAACGCGTGGTGGAGCGCTTGCAGATGATGACGAGTCGGTCAGCACGACGTAATAATTTGCGATCGGGTACGGGGCGATTTTCTCGAGGGCGGCGCGATCGAGTCGCCGAAACGCTCTTGGTCGCGCTGGGTTCGGTGGTGGAAAGGGTCCTTGCGTCGGGAACGTCTCCACGAATCCGACTGCATTGACGGTATCGGCTTCCCGCCAACGATTCAGATCGACGGTGGTGCCATCGGGCGAATACACCCAACCGCGATTGACGAGGACTGCGGTGTCTTTGCCGTTGCGAAGGAGCGGAGTGAGAATGTTTACGCCTGGAGATCCGTTGCGCCCGCGCAGCGTGAAGATGATTTCATTCCCGTAATCGTAATTGCCCCTCAGGTGAACTCGGCGGAAATGCGCGGCTGAAGTATCGGTTGGCAGCGAATCGAGAGCGATCGGCGGCACGAATCGTCTCGAGGCAAGCAGAGCGTTGTGGGCTTGCCGCGCGGAGAGCCGCCGGACCTGCCAGCCACCGAGCGCGAGACAAAGGATCGCGAAGGAGATCGCGACGATACTGAGGATGAGTTTTCTGATACTCACGCGCGAAGTTGGCCGGAAGCGATCAGCCGGCAGAGGTGGTATTCCGTTGGAGTTGCAGTCTCAGAACAGTGACATCTGCTCGCCGAGCAGATCCGGATCCACGGGCGTCTGCCCGAGGCGATTCTGAAATTCCCGCGCCGTCGCCGGGCTGTGACCGGAAAAAGTATTGGCGACGTATCCATACACATGCGCGACTTTTTCCGACAGCTCGCTAATCGCCTGTGACCAGAGCTCGATCTCGTACGAGCGATCCACCTGGACCCGCGTGTAATCCACGATATCACGATTGGGCCCCATCCATCTGATATAGGCGAAGTCTGCAGTTGGCCGCGCCGCCAGACTGATCATAAGCCGCCGCGGAATCCACCGGCCATCGCTCAGTGCCAGCGCGATGTTGTGCTCTCTGAGCAGGGCGAGCACCCCCTCGGTAATCCAGCCGCGATGCCTGAACTCGATCGCAACTTTCAAATCCTTCGGAACACGGCCGAGAAAATCGACCAGCGCCGGCAGCTCGCCCGGCTGGAAGTCCGGTCCCATTTGCACCAG
>DASWCI010000188.1:0-3940 GCA_036390195.1 Gemmatimonadaceae bacterium | reverse complement strand
CCCGTCGAAATAGATGTGACTCTCGTACGCAGTATTCTTCTCCGTCCGGCGTCCGGCCCGATCAACGCGCAGGCGGGCAACGATGTGATCCTGCCGTTCGAGATCGCGAACTCCGGAAACGCCGTTGAAACGATCAACGCTGACCTCGCCCTCCCAACCGGCTGGGCGTCCAGAGAGGTCCATCAGTCGCCAATTGTGATCGCACCCGGCGAAACCGTGAAGCGCCGAGTGCGACTCAAGGTGCCCGCGTTATCGGCAACCGGATCGTCGTTCATACAGGTGTCGCTGCGCACTGGAAGAGACACGCTGGCGTCGGAGACGATGACGGTGGAGGTCTTCAACTCGAGCTCGATCGGGCGCGAAGCCGGCCCTCTCATCACATCGGCGATTGCCAACGCGACGGATGAAAACGGCCGCGCGAATAAGCTATTCACTCTCACGGCGACTGGCGCGCTCTATGATTCGGTCCATGTTGACGCGCGGATTTCGCAGGGATCGGCGCTGGGCGGCGCAGCGAGCAATGCATTCGCCCACCTCGGCAGCTACCAGTCCTCGGCTTCCCTAACTCTGTCCGCTCCGTCCGGCCAACTCAGTCTCGGAAACACCGGCACATCCTTCTCCGAGCTCACCGGACTCTACCCGTACGGACAGGGTGCGCTGCTACATCTTCAACATCCTGGATGGAGCGTTCTGAGTCTTGGAGCCCTTTCCATGCCCGGCGTCGGATCGACGGAGCGCAAACCGCTAATCGGCCTCCGTGCCGAAGGTCAGGTTGGCGTTGCGCAGTTGAGTACTTCGATTTCTCACCTCGCGGACGCCGGAACATTACCGCGCCAGCTCGATGCAATTGGAATCGGCGCCGCAGTTCCCGCCATCTTCGGAAGCACGCTCAAGGCTGAAATTGCCGAGCGGCGGTTTCAGGACGGGAGCGGACTCGGCTGGTCGAGCGAGCTGGTGAGACTGCGCTCGGAGAGCAACGAGCAGCTTCGTGTGACGCACGCGCCCGGCGGCAGCGATGCATTCGCGCGCGCGACCAACGAGCTGGTTGCGAATATGTCCGAGCGGCTGTCGTCGCGCGCATCGATCAGCGCGAGCGCCTGGCGCACCAGCGACGCGACATCGGTGTTCACCGGACTCAAGTCGAATGGATTTTCCCTTAGGCCGCAGTACGCTATCATCGGCGGGACGACGATCGCGCTCGAAGGGCGATCCTATCTATTTGACGCGACATCACGTCAGGGTGCGCCCGGAAGTGGCGGAGCGTTCGGCAGTCGCGAGCGGCAGCTTGGCATCAGCGTGAGCAGCTATCTGCGCCAGTATTATCTGAACAGCTCGGCGTATCTAGGCAACGTCACGCGGACGGTTTTGCCAACCGGACAAAGCATGGTGACGGATCGCACGCCGCGGAATTACTGGACGAGCAATGCTGGGTGGTCCGGAGCTGGAGGCGTCGTCGAGCTGCAGATGCGCATCGAGCAGACTCGCGACAGGGGCGGCTTCGTCAATCAGCAGAGTCTGTTCGGAGTTCGCGGAGAGCAGGTGGTTCTGCCATGGCTAGGCGGAATTCGCGGCGAGGGAGAATTGCAGCGCGTCAATGGCTTCGGCGACGAGACCTCGGCGATCATGCGCGCGGGGCTCGCAATTCCGCTAATGAACGGTTTTGCGCTCAAGATCGACACCGAGCGCAATTCGATCTTCCACTCGGTCAGCGGACGCGTGCCGTGGATTTTTGGGATGCGACTCGAGCATGCTGTGACAGTGCCGATGCTGCGTACGCCAGGCACGTCCGGCTTCGTCTACGAGGATCTGAATGGAAATCAGCGTCGCGACCCTGGAGAGCCGGGTGTCGCGGGCGCTATCGTCCGGCGCGGATCGGAGACAGCTGTCGCCGACGCGAGTGGAAAATACAGGGTCGCGGGCGATTCACGTCAGTCAGTCGCAATCGACGAAGCGTCGCTGCCTGACGGCTGGTCTCCGAGCGGAGTTGGGCGAGGCGATCTAGGCGTGCAGTTATCGACGTCGGCGGAGATCGAGCTTGTAATCGCGCCGAGGTCGGGCATTTCCACGGTGCTAGTCGATCTCAGCAAAGCGCACGTGATCGCGCGGGACAGCGCCGGGCGCGAGTGGGCAGCGCTGATGACGGGACCAACAACCGCAACGTTCCTGTCGCTCCCGGTAGGAACCTACACCCTCGAGTTTGATCTCAGCGAGCTGACAGAGCCATTGGTACCACGCGCCCCAATACCGCTGTTGATCGTTACTGGTAAGGACTCGAAGTCAATCACGATCACGCTGGATCCCCGTCCGATCCGCATGTGGACTCCGCCGGCAACGAAAAGCGGAGGCGCTCAGAAGAACAACGCGACACTGAACGAGAGTGGAGCAGGAACAGGAGAGAGTCGTTCATGACCGCGGCGCGCCGCCAGCGTAAAGTCGCTGTATTGCTCACGCTCAGTGGCTGTGCGTTGCTATCTGCGTGTCTCAAGTCGACCGAGCCGCAGCCATCCCTGCTGCAACTCAACGGATCATGGAACTACACCGGAGTTCAAACGAGTCCCGTGCACGAGACCATCACTGGCATGCTCACGATCTCGCGCGAGTCGGGCACCAGCTTCCAGGGCCGCCTCGATCTCGTCGGAGTCAACTCTCAGACGGGACAGAGCCGAGTTCTCGGCGGTTTGGTCAGTGGCTCGGAAAGCGGAACCGATGTGATCGATTTCGATGCTGATCTCGAAGCGACTCCGCGTCGTCACGTTGGCCAGATCGTGGCAGATACCGTGACCGGGACCTGGGTGGGCGCGTCGGCCGACGGGTCCATGTCTTCCGGAACCTTCAGAGTCGAACGGGAGACCAGATGATGCACATTCGGTTGACGATTGCGACCATGATATTGGCTGCAACCGCAGTCGCGATGATGCCGGCATCGGCGGGCGCGCAGTGCACTGCTAACGGTGCTCCCGCCAGCTGCGGCGTTCCGGGTAGCGTGTCGATGACTGCGGGTCGCGTCGTGCGGCTTCAGGTGAGCGCGGGCTCGACCTCGCTGACGGCCCCGACTACCGCCGACTTCGACGCAGGCTTCAACGCGACCACGGGGCCGACACTGACGGTGAGCGCGAACGCGCCCTGGGCGCTGCACATTCGCGCCGCGGCTGCGACGTGGACGGCGACGAATACCTCGCCTGGCGCACCGGCACGGACGAATAAACCGTCGTCCGACCTCGAATGGAGCACCTCATCGAGCGGAGGATTTGCCGCGCTTACAGCCAGCGACGCCAGCCTCGTCACGGCTACGGCAACCGCGAGCAACGCGACTACGCTGTACTTCCAGACGCTATATGACTGGACCCTGGACACACCCGGTAATTACAGCTTGTCAATCGTTCTGACTCTTACTTCGCCATAGCAAGCAAGAAAAACACTTGTGCAAGGCTTGCAAAACGCGAAATCCATTGCATTAGACCGTGCGTGTAAAGCCATGTCACTATGATGGTTAGCGAGCAAACAAATAGCGGCAATCGGGTTGCGTATGCGCTCGCACAGCGTCTTTAATGTAAGGCCGCGCACCCTGCGCTCAGCCCTCCAACCGCTGCAGGAGAATTGCCCGATGTTACGCAACAAAAAAGGTTTTACCCTCATTGAGCTTCTGATCGTCGTCGTCATCATCGGCATTCTTGCCGCGATTGCGATTCCGAAGTTCGCTAATACAAAAGACAAGGCGTACGTCGCCGCGATGAAGTCTGACCTTCGCAACATGGCGACCTACGAAGAGCAGTACGCTGCCGACAACGGTGGCGCGTATTTCGGTGGAACCGCGACCACTGCGG
This sequence comes from Gemmatimonadaceae bacterium, assembly GCA_036390195.1. GTDB lineage: Bacteria > Gemmatimonadota > Gemmatimonadetes > Gemmatimonadales > Gemmatimonadaceae > UBA4720. The sequence goes on along the minus strand of DASWCI010000188.1, from coordinate 116 downwards.
CTCCTCTTCAGGGCTTCAGCCCATCGCAGAACGTCACGGTTGTCGTGACCAACGTTGCCGGCCCGCCGCCTTCATGGAGCGCGACCGCTACGCACTCGCAGTCTGCTAAGACCTGC
>DASWCI010000187.1:0-2562 GCA_036390195.1 Gemmatimonadaceae bacterium | reverse complement strand
GCAGCCCTTCGGCTGCGAAGCGGTTCGGAATCACGTCGACGGCGATGCCATGCTCCAGCAGTACCCCCGCTGTCGCCGGCCCAACGGCGGCAACCGTGAGCCCAGCCAGTGCGCGTGCATCCTTCCCTTCGCCAAGAAGCTGCTCCCAGAAAATTGAGATCGCATTCTGGCTGGTGAAGATCAGCCAATCGAAGACCGAGAGACGACCAATCGCGGTGCGGAGCGGCTCGAGATCGAGCCGCGCTACCTGAGTGGCGGGCATTTCGATCACGTCGGCGCCCAGCTCCCGCAGTTTGTCGCTCCAAGCGGGAGCCTGTTGCGCCGCGCGCGTCACCACGATTCGCCGGCCAAACAGCGGACGACGTTCAAACCAGTTCAGCTCGTCGCGCAACACGACGGACCATCCGATCACGGTTATTACCGGTGCTGTAAAGTTCTGCTCCACCGCTTTCGCGGCAATGCTTTCCAGGGTTGCGACGACGGTGCGCTGTTTCGGATGGGTTCCCCACTGTATCGCCGCCGCGGGAACATCGCTCGGCATGCCGCCCTTGATGAGCGCATCGGTGACACGCGGCAGGGTCTTCACTCCCATGTACAGCACAATGGTGCCACCGGATTTCGCCAAGGCGGACCAATTGGTCTGGCTGCTCGCCTTGGTCGGGTCTTCGTGTCCCGTCACGAACGTCACCGATGTCGAGAGGCCACGATGTGTCACCGGAATTCCAGCGTACGTCGGCGCCGCGATGCCGGCTGTTATTCCCGGAACGATCTCGAACCGAACCGAGGCGTCGTTCATCGCCTGCGCTTCCTCACTACCGCGCCCGAACACGAACGGATCGCCGCCCTTGAGACGCACGACGCGCTTTCCTTCGCGCGCCAGCCTCACCAGCAAGGTGTTGATCTCTTCCTGGCTGACTGAATCCTTTGCTCCGCCACGTTTGCCGACGTAATAGAGCTCCGGTCGTCCCGTTGTCCGCGCGCGCGGTGGAAGCAAAGCCGAATTCGCCAGAGCATCGTACACGACGGCGTCGGCCGAGTCGATGAGCTGCTTTCCCTTTACCGTCATGAGACCAGGATCGCCGGGACCCGCGCCAACAATGAAGACTTTTCCTTCCGTCACTCCCGCCCCGTGCTCACCGCTGACTGAAGTCCGACACGATCCGCCCACCTCGCGTACTCGACCGGTGAGATCTCCGACGGCTTGATCTCGCTGCGTCCGCCCCAGAACACGTTGGTGTAAAGAATGGGAATTCCAGCTTCCTCGAGATGCCGATCGATTGCAGCCTTATGCCCCAGCACCAGCTGCTTGTCCGTGCCGTGCGCGACCGCCATCAGGTTTACGTTTGCGAACTCCGCTCCGCCTTCGCGCCAGTAGGCATGGGTGAGAATGTGGTGTCGGCCGATTTCCTGTCCGGCTTCGATCTCCCTGCCGGGGGGAACACGCCAATGAAAGAGAGCGTTGTATCGCGTGACACGCTCGCCACTAGCCGAAGGCTTGACGTGCTCGAGGAAAGTCGAAAACCTTCCGATCACTTCTCGCGTGCTCAGCGACTGCGCGACACGAACGAATTCCCCGAGTGACACTTCAGCTTCCTCGGCGCGGCCACGCCACGGTGTGGGTGCAATTTCCTCAATGGTGAGCTCGCGCTTGAGCGCGGTCAGGACCCGCCACTCGAGCGGCGAAAGCTCGACGATGTTGGTATCCAGAACGCGTCCGGCCTCCTGGCTTCTGGATCCGGGCTCCATTCCGCGGCGACGGACGTGACCGACTCCGAGCGCGAAAAGCCGTTTTGCCGGCATGATGCGAAAAGCCTCGGCGCCGACTTTCGCCGCGAGGAACGCGCAGTGCCGTTGCATCGAGAAACTCTGCGGGACCTTGAGGGTCGTCCATAGCCTGTATACCGCGCCTGGTGTCTCGGCATCCGTCGATCGAATCACCACATGCCCTGAAAACGGATCTTTCTTCACCATGTAGTCGAAGGCGGCCTCAAGCTTGTCAGCAGCGACGCGCCACGCCACCAACGCTCCCGGCGCCAGGTTGGTCGCCATCAGCGTCTGCCTGATGCGCCTGATCACACCAGCGGACAACATCGCCCTCAATCGCTCGATTACGACGTCTTCCGAAAGTCCCGACGCCGCGGCGATGGCTGCGAAGGGCACTTCGACGAAGCCGGTGATGCGATCCTCCGACACAGCGAGGATCCGGGCATTGATGGCGTCGGAAACCTCTGTCGGAATTGATGGCGCGGTGGAAAGTTCGACGGTAACGACTTCGACCTCAGTTGCTTGCGGCGCAGGTGAAGGCTCAGCGCATAGGCTGCGTAAATACCGAGAGCGATCGTGTACGCCAGGTGATAGTACACGGCAGTATCAGGCATCGTGACCGCTCCTCGCAGCGATAGCGTCACGCTCGACGGCGTAGTCGTACCGAGACTGGACGAAGGTGAAATACAGCAGCGTGAACGACGCCAGCGAAAGCAGCAGTGTCACCAGCATCTCGTTGGGAAGTGACGGCGCGCTCGGCTTCCCGACGATCGGCATCGGGTGCATCGTGGCGAACAG
>DASWCI010000186.1:0-2359 GCA_036390195.1 Gemmatimonadaceae bacterium | reverse complement strand
GCCTGCACACGCTCGAGCGCCATGGCGGCTTCGTCATGATAGGTGATGATGAGGGTTGAGTCCGCCTTAGGAAATGGGATCCCGCAAACCTCATCGATCGGATACTTCTCGCCGAGAATTCCCAGAACCTGGTCGGGCGATCGCGGAAGCGCGGACGCCAGAGCAATTGCCAAGGTCGCTTCAGCAGCGGCAGAGGTTGGTGTGATTTTGTCGGCAACCTGGAGCCAGACACTATCTCCGGTAGCGACGCCATTCATCACCGAGCGACCGAAATTCTCATCGAAATCAATTTGCTTCGAAACTTTATCGGCGCCGCTGACCTTTATCTCTGAGAGCACCAGCTCCGCGCTACCCATTGGAGTCCATCGGCTATCCTTGCAACCAGTCGCGGCAATCAGAGTGAGCCAGGCGACGACGGTCACTTGCCGCTGCACGCTTCGCGCACGCGAGCAGTGTCGCTCGGCATCCATATCGCGACTGCCTGCGCCTTGCGCTCGGCCTCATTGCCGCCAAGCGCGGCTCCGAGGACTTTGACAGTAGAGTGAGTCGCGCGCAGCGAATCAACTACGATTCCGTTCGCACCGGCGCTCGCGGCCTGGTTTCGTACTGACTTGAGCAGGTCGCCGTTGCCCGTGTACACCGAATTTCCCTCGGCGGAGATCAGGGCGATCTCGTAGTAGTCGTAAGGGACCTTGTCGGATGAATAAACCCTGACTGCGTCGGCACAGGTGCGTGCGAGGGCGAGCGCAGGATTCCTGGCGACGATATGCGATCGTGCACTGCAGGCGGTCATCGCGAGGAGAAGCGTTACGCTGGCGACATCCGCGAGATTTGTGCGATTCATTCGGTAGCTGATTGGTTCCAACGCAGGGCCTATGATCACTCCGCTCCAGACGGGAGTGTTTGACGGGCGCGGTCGCGCTCCTCGGAGAGTAGGCGCGTGGTGAACCGCTGGCCTTCCGAAATGCGCTCGACCTCGAGGGCGATGGCGTCGACCGCCTGATTCAGGTGATTGAGCTGCGACGCGATCTCATTCGATATCGGCGCGGTACCGCCGCGCCTATCCATGCGCCGCGCGAATGCGCGCGCCAGCGGCAGACCGATGATGATCGCGGCGACAGTGAGAAAGAATGCGATCGAGATGTCGACCGCTTGCGGCGGGATGGTGTTGGGTCCGAATGGAGGCATGCTGATGACGGTGTTGCCGTCGGGACGCCGAATGGTGATTTGGCCTGGTACAGCCGGAAATGCTGGAGGCGCCGGCGTCGCCCGTCTAGCCTGTGCCGCTGCGGCGTTGATTTGTCCTTGAACGTTGCTTCTGATTGCCTCTCTCAGATCCTGAGCCGCATCCTGCACGTCGCGACTGCTCGTCGGATTCCGGGTGGGCGTCGCCTGAGTCGTTGCCGGGGGGTGGTCCTGAATAATCAAACTCGTGGCCACGTTCGCTGTTGTCATTGGTGTTTCGCCTTATCGATGCGGGCGCTCCCGCCTCGCTGGAATTTAAGCACTAACGACATGCACTGCGTCGGCGCTCGCTCAACACCGGGCCGAATCCTTCCGTATTAGCTTAGTTCGGGAACTGCCGATTCCCTGCGACGGATCGACCTGCCAACCCCAAAGCCACTCCAATGCGAGCTCACCCCGTCCTCCCCGCTCTCGCCGGTGCTCTGCTTTGCGCCGGAACCCTGTCCGCACAGCTCACCACTCCTCTCGATTCCGCCACACTGGCCGGGTTCCGCTGGCGATCGATCGGTCCGGCCAACATGGGTGGACGCGTCACCGACGTCGAAGGCGTTCCGGGCAATCCGAAAGTTTTCTACGTCGCGACGGCGACCGGTGGAATCTGGAAGACCATTAACGCCGGGACGATGTTCTTTCCGCTGTTCGACAAGGAAAAGGTCATCTCGATGGGAGACATTGCTCTCGCCCCGTCGAACCCTGACATCATCTACGCGGGAACCGGTGAAGAGGATTCGCGCAACTCGATTTCTCCCGGCGGCGGAGTTTACAAGTCGACCGACGGTGGGCGCACGTGGAAATCGATGGGGCTTGAAGCGACGCAGCAGATCGGACGCATCGTGGTCGATCCAACAGATCCTAACATTGTCTATGTCGCCGCGCTCGGGCACGCGTGGAATGCGAACCCTGAGCGTGGCTTGTACAAATCCACCGACGGCGGAACGACGTGGAAGCTGGTGAAGTTCGTGAGCGACAAAGCCGGCTTCGTTGATCTCGCGATGGATCCCAAAGACCACAACACGCTCTACGCCGCGAGTTGGGAAAGAGTGAGAGGGCCTTATTTCCTGAAGAGTGGTGGGCCGGGCAGCGGACTCTGGAAATCGACTGATGCGGGGGCGAC
>DASWCI010000185.1:0-4424 GCA_036390195.1 Gemmatimonadaceae bacterium | reverse complement strand
TGACCGTCGCCCGTCAGAGATGATTTCATCACCGGAAGCAGCGGAATAATCACCGATGAAGTGATGTTCGCGATCACAACACGTACCGGAGAAAGCAAAGGCAGAATAACCGTCGCATCGCCTTCGATCACTTCGACGTAGCCGCTCACCGCATTGGCGCGAATGTTTTCTTCCGCGTTCCCTATGGCATCAGGGTCAACTTCGACGGCTGCCACACGTGACGCACCGAGTTTTACTGCAGCGATTGAAAGGACGGCGCTACCCGCACCGAGGTCGGCCACGACGTCGCCCGGACGTATCAGGCCCTGCATCAATCGCATCGCACCGCGCGTAGTGGCATGCTCACCGGCGCCGAAGGCCATTGCCGGATCGACGATTACTGTGTTTGCAGGGTCGAAGTCGTCCGCCAGCCACGGCGGAGTGATGACCAGGTCGCCGACCTTATGTGCCGAGACCGATGCGCGCGATTGCGAGTAATCGGTGTCGGGCGCATCGGCTACAGCAATCGCGGCGTGCGGATCCGCGTCGATTATCGCATCGCGGATGTCATCGATGCGTGTGTCTGCCGGAAAGTGGGTAATTACAGCGGTGCCGTCTTCCTGAATTCCTTGCGATCCCGACTCGAAGAGCGCCGCGATCACTCCGTCACGGTTGGTCTCAGGAGTGATTCGCAGCGCGATCCATCTCACGCGCCCAACGATTCTCTAATTTTCGACCAAAGTCCCTTCGGACGTGCCGGCGGAACTTTCTGAACTTCTCCGAGCCGGCGAATGAGCGCCATTTCTTCGTCGGTGAGATTGTCGGGCGTCCAAAGCTGCAGCCGCACGTGCAAGTCCCCCGATGAGCTCGAGTTGATCCTCGGCAAGCCTCGGCCGCGGAGATTGAAGACCTGGCCGCTCTGCGTACCCGCCGGTACCTGCAACGTGACACTTCCCGCGACCATCGGGACATCGACGTTGGCACCTAGCGCGAGTTGCGCATAGGTGACGAGAACTTCCGTGTACAGATCCTCGCCATCCCGCTCAAAGCGCGGATCTTCCTCGACCTCGAACACGACGAGGATGTCGCCACGCGGACCACCGCGCGGGCCCACGTTACCGACGCCGCGCATCGTCATGTACTGGCCGCTCGCAACACCGGCAGGAATGCGAACAACGATTTGCTTCTCTCCTCTCAGGCGACCTTCACCCCGACATTTCTTGCAAGGGGAGGAGATCACGGTGCCTTCACCGGAGCAATTCGGACACGGCGCCACGCTTACCACTTGACCGAAAAAGGATCGCTGCGCACGCCGCACTTCCCCACTACCGCGGCACGTAGTGCAAGTGACTGGAGACGATCCTGGTTCAGCGCCCCGCCCTTCGCAGCGATCGCAAGGCTCGAGCAGACGTACGGTGACGGTCTTCTCCGCACCGGTCGCCACTTCGACGAGCGTCATCGGCATCGCGATCTTGATGTCGGAGCCTGTGCGCGGACCGGATCCGCGACTGGAACCCGCGCCGAACAGGTCGCCGAATCCGCCGAGCCCGCCCAGGTCGCGCATGAAGATGCTCAGCGCTTCCGAGAGATCGACGTGGTGGAATCCGCTTGCGCCGCCGCGCAGTCCCGCTTCACCATATCGATCGTAGAGCACGCGCTTGTTGGGATCGCGCAACACGTCGTAGGCTTCGGTGATTGATTTGAACTTCTCTTCGGCGTCTTTTGCCCCGTTGTTGCGATCGGGGTGGTACGTCATCGCCAGCTTGCGATACGCCGTCTTTATCTCGGCATCGCTGGCGCCCCGCGGGACGCCAAGCGTGTGGTAATAATCAGCCATGTACTCTCGAGTTCTCCTTCAACAAATCGGTGAGCAGCTCGGAAGTGTGAGTCACGAGCGAAATAATTTTGTCATACGGCATCCGCGTTGGTCCAATCACTCCAATCACCCCGCTCAGCGGGCCAGCGTGGTACGGCGCCGTCACAACGGTAAAGTTTGCCAGCTTCGGATCGTTGTGCTCGTTGCCGATGGTGATCGATACCCTTCCCGTTTCGCTACGACGACGGAGCAGCTCGCCGAGTTTCTCGCGGGTCTCTGTGAGCGCGACCAGCTTGCGCATGTTGTCGATGCTGGCGAACTCGGGTTGGCCCGCCAGAACCGACGCCTGACCGAGCATGACTGCGTCGTCATCCGATTCGAGCGCACTATCGAAAAGTTGATCGCCTTCCTCGATAAAGACGTTAAGAAGATCGGATGCGTCGCGCGTCGGGCCGATGTCGCGGAGTCTGTCACCGAGCGAAGATCGAATCTGCCGCAGCGTGAGTCCCGCGAGTCTCTCGTTCAAAACGCGTGTCACCTCCGCAATCGCCGGATCGGCGATTTCGCCGCGTACATCGACAAAGATCGTGCGCACGGCACCAGCTGAAAGCGTGAGGGCAACGAGCAGTCGTTCAGACGAGAGGCGAATGAGCTCCACTCCCTCCAGAATCGCGTTGTCGAGGCGGGGACCGAGCGCAATGCCAAGCTCTTGAGTGATAACGCCGAGGCTTTGGGCTGCCCGGCGTAGGATCGCTTCGACGGCTGATCCGCCAGTGGCGATCTGAGCCGTCAAGCGACGACGCTCGGTCGCGCCAAGCGGACGGAACGCAATCAATGAGTCGACGTAAACGCGGTACGCCACATCTGTGGGCACTCGCCCGGCTGATGCGTGCGGGTGGAAGAGATACCCCTTCTCTTCCAGATCACTCATCGTGTTGCGGATGGTCGCGGGTGAGACGCCTAGCCCAAATTTGTGAGCAAGACTCCGCGAGCCGGCCGGCTGAGCCGTTTCGACGTACGTTTGAATTACGGCTTCGAGGACTCGCCGTTCGCGCTCATTGAGACCCGGAGGTGCCATAGAGTCAAATATAGCAGTGGCTAGGGGTTGGGCCTAACGTCACGCTTGCCGGCCGAGTTCTATCTGCGGCCAGGTCGCTAGCCAGCCTGTCGAGGCGCAGCCAACCCAGCGGCGTAAGCTGGACCTGACGGGGCTGATAGTGATCGTCGGTCACTGCCCAGCCTGCCGCTTCCCAGGCTCGAACACGGCCCACCTCATCCTCGGCGATCACGAGACCACGCCGGGTGCGCAGTCCGAGATACACCTGTTCGAATGTCCGGTTCACATCTGTCAGGGACTCGGCGCCGCTTATCACAGTCTCGCCCCTAGAGAGACACCGAATCCACTCAGAGTAGGCCGAAACATTCCAGCGTCGGGTCGCACCATCGAACGAGTGCGCGGATGGTCCGATCCCGATGTAGGGCGTGCCGGTCCAATAGACAGAATTATGCCTCGACATCATTCCAGGCCGCGCAAAATTCGACACCTCGTAGTGCTCGAATCCAGCCCCCGTCATCATCGCGTGGGCGGTGAGAAACTCGTCCTCGTAGCTTTCTTCGGTACCCTGGACGATTGCGCCCCTGTCAGCCCAGCGCGCGATCGGAGTCTGTGCTTCGACTGTCAAACCGTACAGGGACACGTGGGCCGGCTCGAGATCGAGTGCACGGATAAGATCGCTTTCCCAAGAGCGCTTGAGGTGAGCCGGCAGCGCAAAGATCAGGTCGAGCGAGATATTGCTGATGCCGCCGCGCCGAAGCGCTCGAACGGCGTGACCTATCTGCGCCGAGTCGTGCGTCCGGTGCATCCATTTGAGCGCCGCCTCATCGAAGCTCTGCGAGCCAAGTGAGACCCGGTTCACGCCAGTTGCCACCCAGTGCGCGACCGCCATGTCGTTCACGTCGTCCGGATTGGCCTCGATAGTGATTTCGGCGTTGCTGCTGATCGTCGCGTGATCGCGCACGGCCGCGAGGACATCGCGAATACCTAGTCCTCCAAGCCGCGACGGGGTTCCACCGCCGAGGTAGAGGGTATCGAGCGTGGAGTCCTCGAAGTCGCCGCCTAGCAGCGCAATCTCATTGCGCAGCCCGGCGAGGTATTCCTCGACTGGCGTGGTGGCTCGAACCGCGATGGAGAAATCGCAGTACGAGCATCGTCGCGCGCAGAACGGAACGTGAATGTAGAGATGGCGCGGGGGCATTGTCGGAATATAGACCGGGGACACTGCCGACTGCGGACTACGGACCAAGTGCATTGCGAACTGCTGACTAATTGCGGATTGGGACACCTACTTCGGACTGCGAAACTAACGGCTGGGAATTGCGGATTGCGGACCAGTCCGCAGTTCGGAGTTAGTCCCCTAATTCGTAGTTAGTCAGCAGTCCGCAATGCCGTTGGTCCGCAGTCCGCAGATGTTAGTCGCAGTCCGAAGTAGGTACACCCTGCGATAATCTGGTAATGGCGAGAGCGGCGACAATCGACATCCTCGCGTGGTCGGTTAGCCGCACGTTGTGTCGCAGCACGCGTGTCGCAGTCGGACCCTCGATTGCGCCTGTCCGCGTGGCGGAACTGGTA
>DASWCI010000184.1:0-5241 GCA_036390195.1 Gemmatimonadaceae bacterium | reverse complement strand
CGGCGTCAAGAAATCCAGCGCAGCACGAGAAGCCCAGCGACCAATACCGCCACCGGCACCCAGAACTGCATGTCACGCAATACGAGACTCGCCCAGCTGCCAGGGTGTCTGACGCGGCGATCGTCGCTCATTGCTCTCACTCAGTGGTTGGCGCGCAATACTGACCAGGACTGGCGGCATCGCGCAAGAGCGACATCATTGAGTCACACTTTCAGCCCCGGAGCCCATGACGAAGAAAGAAGCTTGGCGCGCTATCGTCGCCTCATCGTTGGATTGGGAGCAAGCGCATTCCTCACTGGAGAACGCGCTCAAGGGTTTGCCCTCCGACCTGCGGGCAAAAAAGCCAACCAGTTTCCCGCACTCGGTGTGGGATCTCCTGGAGCATATCCGAATTACCCAGCGGGATCTGCTGGATTTCGTTCAGGATCCGAACTACGAGGAAAAGCTGCAGTGGCCCAGGGACTACTGGCCTACCAGCCCTGCGCCCGCGAGCGACAAAGAATGGAACGAGAGCATCGCGGTCTGGAAGAAAGATCGTCAGGCGTTGGAGCGCTTCACGACCGATAGTGATCTCGATCTGACGACAAGAATTCCCCGGGGGACCGGGCAGACTTACTTGCGAACTATTCTCGTTGCCGTCGATCATGCGTCCTACCATCTCGCGCAAATCATCACCGTCAGACTGCTGCTCGGAGCGTGGCCACCCGCGAAGGGCAAGTAGATGCCGAGGAAGGCGAGAGGACGTCGTGCGCCAATGGCACGTGGGAAGGTTCCGGAGCTGGTCGTGTTGTCGCGCGAAGACGCAGAGCGTTACGAGGCGGGTCTGAGAGAGATCTGCATCTCCATCTCGGATCCCGAGGCCGAGCCCGCTAAAGTTTCGTCGCAGTTCGCAGCCGTATTGCGGCTCCAGTTCCACGACGTCACCCAGCGCGGCGAGCCATCGGACATTCTTTTTGCGCCTGAGCACGCGCAAGCCGTCCACGACTTCCTCGAAAAGTGGCCGGACCCGGACCGAATCGTACTGCATTGCAACATGGGGGTCAGCCGGTCGCCGGGCGTTGCGCTCGGACTTTGTGACGTACGTGGCTGGGCGACTGCGGGGCTGGAGCGAGCCCATCCCGGCTGGAACCGCCTGGTGCGGGCAGTGATGAACCAGGCGGCGACAATGACGAAGATAGAGGTGCGCCGTCGCTCGTGATCACGGTCGTCCCGGATTCCGATCAATTGGACGGCCTGAAGGGCACCACGACAATTAACATCGCAGCCGGCAAACATTCGTACCAGCTCGACTATATGCTTGCCGATCGAGGTTGAAGGCGGAGTTTATAGGGGGTGCCAACCTTTTGAAACCTCCCAGCGTCAAAACCGTAGTGCGGGAATGACTCGGGGTTTTTCCTCCCGCTTTCTATATTGAATTGACGACGCCCACTTTTGCTAGAGAGCTGGTCCCATGAAGCGCATCCTCTTCGCACTAATCGCTCTCGTCCTCAACCTCGCGGCAGTCTCACTCCCTGCACAGAATCCAGCCGGCCCGCCACAGGCGGGACAACAGCCTCCTCCAGCACCCGGAGAAGTCAGCGGAATCATCGTGGCTGCCGACAGCAGCGGACCGGTAGCACGACCGGCAGTTGCTCTGCGCAACAAGTCTGATTCCAAGATGGTAACCGGCACGATGGGATCTGCGGACGGGACTTTCCGAATTCAGGGGCTACGGCCCGGCACCTATTACCTCCGCGTTTCAGGAATCGGATTCACTCCGCTGAACACTCCTGAATTCACAATCTCTCCCGATGCTCCGGTGGCGAACGTGGGCAGCATCAAGCTGTCGCGCATCTCGGTCACGCTGCAGGCGGTGGAGATTACCGGCGAGAAGCCGACAGTAGTCATCGAGCCGGATCGCAACAGTTACAAGGCAAAGGATGTCGCGCCAGCTGCTGCCAATGCCAGCGACGTGCTGCAGGCTACTCCTTCAGTGGAAGTCGATGCTGACGGAAAGGTGAGTCTGCGCGGCAACGAAAACGTCGCCATCCAGATCAACGGCCGCCCGACTCCGATTAAAGGCACCGCGCTCGCCGCTTATCTCAAGCAGATCCCGGCCAACATCGTCGAGCGCATCGAGGTCATCCCGAATCCTTCGGCGAAGTATGACCCCGAAGGAATGGCGGGCATCATCAACATCGTTCTCAAGGCCAACACCGATCTCGGATTGAGCGGCGGCGTCAACACCGGATTTGCTACGCCAAGTCGCTTCAACAGCGGTGGGAACGTTGGCTACCAGCGCGGAGCGGTCACGCTCTTCGGTACCTACGGATTCAACGCTGACGATCGCAACATTGTCGGTATCAACGACCGCCAGCGCTTCGATCCGAACGGCTCGACGCTGGATTTCCAGAATCAGGACATCGACGGAGCGAACAAGAACGGTGGACATAACTTCACCGGCAACATCGACTACAAGCTCTCGGAGAAGGACGTCGTCTCCAACTCGCTGACACTGAATCGTCGTCACAACAACGACGCAGCGTTGGCGGGCTATGAGGATCTGGATGCAAACCAGGTATTCCTCGACCGCTACGTGATGGATCGCAACACCAAGGCACGTGGTCTCACCTGGGACAACTCTCTGTCGTGGAAGCACACCATCCAGCCGCGCACCCACGAGCTTTCTACGGAGGTGCGCTACAATCGCTCACGGGATGAAAGCAACATGTTACTTTGGCGCGAACCGCAGAATCCTGACGGCTCGAGCGCCGGGTCTCCATTTCAGGGAGAAACGGACATCAGCAATGGCCTGACGCGGCAGCTTACCGCGCAGGCCGATTACACTCGTCCGCTCTGGACAAAGTCGAAGCTCGAGTCGGGGGTGAAGGAAACCGAGCGCTGGCTCGACCAGGATTTCCTGGTTTACAAAGACGCGCTCGGCGACGGCAACTGGGCGCTGAGCAATTTGAGCAACAAGTTCACCTTCAACGACCAGGTGCACGCGGGTTACGGGGTGCTCAGCCAGAGCGTCGGCAAGTTCGACTTGCAGGGTGGATTACGCGCCGAGTGGGCGAGCCGCAACTTCGATCTCGCCAATGCGCAAAGCTATCCGTACAACTACCACAGTCTGTTCCCGAGCGGCGTCATCATGTACAAGCCGAGCGAGCAGACGCAGCTCAAGGTGAGCTACTCGCGGCGCATTCGGAGACCTGGGACTCAGGAGCTGAATCCGTTCCCGGTGTTCTTCGATCAGCAGAACGTCTTCATTGGAAATCCGCGACTCAACCCGGAATACACCGACGCGATCGAGCTCGGCGCGAGCAAATCAGGGCAGCTTGGCTCCATTCAGCTCTCTCCGTTCTATCGCCACACCAAGGATGTGATCCGTGTCGATATCAACACGGCAGACACCGTCGATGGCCGCGAGGTGACGTCGGTGAGCTTCCAGAATCTCGCCAAGAGCGATTCCTGGGGTACCGATTTGAACGGCTCGCTAAGACTCGGTCCGAAACTGAATGCGTTTGGTGGATTGAACATCTTCAAGATGGTAACCGATGGTGGATCGCAGTCCGCGCTGGGCTCCAACGCGGTCGCCTGGTCGTATCGCGTAAACGCGACGACCCAGCTCAGTCCAACTGTGATTCTGCAGGCGAATTACTTCTATCGCGCTCCGATGAAGATCGAGAAAGGAAAATTCTCGCAGATTCAGATGACTAACATCACACTGCGCAAGAAGCTCGATGGCGACAACATGAGCGTCGCCGTTCGGTTCGCAGATCCGTTCAACACGCTCAAGTTCCGGATCAAGGCTGGTGACGACAACCTCGAGCAGATCACCGCCCGCAGGTTCGGCGTGAGAGCGACGTACTTCACCTTCCAGTGGAATTACGGGAAGCCGCCGAAAGTCCGTCTGCCGCAGCAGGACCAGCCGCCACCGCAGCCAGTATTCCCCTAAGCAGCACCGTTGTAGATCGGATCAAGCAGTTAAGAAGCGCTAACAAAAGTCGCGGTCGATATGCAGCTCATCGGCTGCGACTTTCGTCTGTCTGGGAGTGTCATATCACCCTTGCGCAGGCTCCTGCAGCGATTCGGATCGAGAGTCGATCAGCTGTGGGGGCGGCTCACCTGCAAGCATTTCGACCACCACCTTCGGCAGTTCGGAGTTTAGGGATCCACTCCCAGACCGTCGGCACAAGGCATGCGCCATTCATTCTGTATCCTTGAATGGGAGCAGGAATGCCAGACCCGAGAGACACAGGACCGTCGATTCCGCGGTCAACCGACGAGGAAACCGAGCCGGTCGATACGACTTCAGCCGAGCCGCTGAGGAAGGCGAAGATAGAAGAGCCCGTCGATCGCGAGGTGAGTGAAGAGCCGAATCCGCCGCACACGACGAGCGGAAAATTCACCGCGCCGAAATTCGGATCGGCAGGCAGTGGGGGAGCAGAGTTCGAGCCGGGGCCCGAGCGCGACTAGGCTGGATGCGCCCTCTGGACGCAAACCTCACAACGCCATACATTTAGCTATGGCAACCACAACTCGGCCATCGACTGAGCCCGCTTCCCCGGCAAAAGCCGGAAGCGGGCTTTCGCGCATCAAGGGCTCGCCCCCCGCCGAACCAGGCGTACCTCGAATCAGAGGTGACATCGTCCTCACCTTCGATGACGTCCTTCTGACGCCCCGACATTCGCTGGTTCATCCCAAAGACGTCAGCACTACCTCGCTGTTCACTCGAGGGATCACCCTGGGAGTACCGTTCTCCTCGGCGGCCATGGACACCGTGACCGAGTCAGACATGGCAATGGCGATGGCCCGAGCGGGCGGTATCGGCGTCATTCACAAGAACATGTCGATCGACCGCCAGGCAGCCGAGGTCGATCGAGTGAAGAGATCAGAGAGCGGGATGATACTCAATCCGATCACGCTCTCTCCTGACGGAACTCTGCGCGAAGCTGTGGCTCTGATGAAGCGCTTCAAGATCTCGGGTGTCCCCATCGTCAATCGCGATGGCCAGCTCGTGGGAATCATCACCAATCGGGACCTGCAGTTCGAGCGCAACCTCGACCGGCCACTTCGCGAAGCGATGACGTCGAAGAATCTCGTCACTGCGCCAATGGGTACCACGCTAGATGAAGCCGAGGCCATACTCGGCAAGCACAGAATCGAGAAGCTGCCGGTGGTCGACAACGACGGCACTTTGCGCGGGCTGATAACGGTCAAGGACATCCACAAGCGCCGTGAATTTCCGAACTCCAATAA
>DASWCI010000183.1:0-1949 GCA_036390195.1 Gemmatimonadaceae bacterium | reverse complement strand
GGTCGCCCGCCCGCACATCATCCTGAGTTGGCCGTTCTCACAGATCTCCACAATCAGGGCACCTCGCTCACGTTCTCGTCCCTGCTCACCTTCGTCGCGCTGGCCGAAAACCGAATAGCTTTTCCACGCCCATCCGTCTGCGGTGGTTGAGAAGTTACTCAGGTGTGTCGGCATGTCGGGCACGAACGTGCCCGGAGCTTGATGCTTTGTGGCGGCGACCAAGTCGCGAAATGTGGCCGTGTAGTCGCCAACGCCGAGCACCGGGAGAAGGAGTCGCTGGCGCGGGGGCACCGGATCAGCTACGACAAACAGGTGCGCGTTCTCCCGTTTATCAGGTGAGATCGGGTCGGCAGCGATCCACTCCATTAGGGCTTGCTCAGCATTCACAGCCCATCGACTCCGAAGGGCTATGAGGCGCTCCACCTGCGCATCCGAGAGCACGTGCTTTGTCTTGTCCCCTCGACCCCAATAGCGGTTATCGACCATGTGAGGCGCACGCGGGCTGGCCGGGACACGGACAAGCAAGTAGCCGTCGCTGGGTTTTGCGGCGCTCTCGATTGCGAAAAACTGAACCGGCAAGGGCTCATCTATCCGCGAGCCCGCCACCTGTTCGACGCGTTCAGCCAGCCCGTCGAGTGGCACCGGCGTCAGGGCATAGTCCATGTCTTCATCGACTCCGATGATCAGCAGCCCGCCGTCGATGGCCAGCGAAGCGAGATCGCGGGCCAGTTCCTTGTTCTCCTTGTCGCCTGCCCCCACCTCACGCTTGAGCTCGAGAACGTGCGTCTCCACCAAGTGCCGCTCCTTGGCTGCTTTCTCTAGCGCGGCCTCGGTCTGCGGAGGCCAAGCCCCGGTGGCGTGGAAAGACGATGTCACCATCTCGTCCATTGTCCACGAGGCCGTGTTGGATAGAGCCCGCCCTCGTTCTATGAGTACCGGTCGCCGCCAATGTGGAAGCAGCGATGGCGCACGCAGCGGTAGACGTACAGCGTGTCCGGTGCGATGCCGTGCTCGCTTTCTATGCGATCAGCCTCTCGACTCGCCGCCCGCCTGTCGTCGAATCGCACCTTGTCGTCGCGCAGGCAGGCGTCTGCGGTGCGCCCGACTTTGCGCTTGATGCGTGGGTAGACCGGCGTTGTGGCAGGCCGGACCAGGCCGCGATCAACGCATCGCGCATGTTCATGGTTGCTGCCGAGCGATGAGGTACGCGTCCCACACCTTGTGCGCCTTGTCGTCACCGAAGCCTGGCTCCTCGGTGAGCCATCCGACTTCTTAGAGCGCCGCACGTATCAGTCCATCGGCCATGTTGTCGGCGTCGTGATAGACCGCCATCCAGACGGGGGGCTGGCGGGGCTACCCAATTTCACTCTGCGGAGCAAGCTCTTACATGCAATGCCGTTTCCAGGTCTACCGCCCTGGCTTACCAGCTGGATCGCAGTGGGTGCGTTCCTTATCGCCGTCGCTGGATTCGCGCTGCGCTGGATTGAGTTCCGCCAGGGCCGCCAGCGCAAGGTCGCCGTCAATCTGATCGAGACATTCATCGAAGAGAACGAGGCAGGCGACGGCGATGCCGTCTATATCGTTGAGGTTGTAAATACAGGTGCCGTCCCGGTGCGAGTGCATTGGTGGTACCTGTCGAATGGACGGCACAGAGTGGTTGCGAGAACGAACAAGCTCACAGGGAGCGTGATTGCTCCTGGTGACCATGCCGAAGGTCTAATTGACTACGTTCACGTGATGGGCGAGCTCGGTGGGGAACGCGAGATTCGTGCCTACGTGAGGCTCGTCGGCGAGCGGCGCTACCGGACTTCCAACTGGAACAGCCCATCAAGTCACGCAGAGCCCATCACGACAGCGAGACGGCTCCGGCTTAGGATTGCGACTTTCGTCAAGAGTCGCCGGGCGGTTATTCGGAGGTCCACTAGGTCCTGAATCCCCGCCACGTTGTC
>DASWCI010000182.1:0-2699 GCA_036390195.1 Gemmatimonadaceae bacterium | reverse complement strand
ATCCCCTGCTTGCTCGGTCGATCCGCAACCGCTTTCCCTACATCGATCCCCTCAACCATCTGCAGATCGAGCTGCTTAAGCGCCACCGCGCTGGCGATAGCGACGAGCGCGTGGTGCAAGGCATCCACCTCACCATCAATGGCATTGCCGCGGGACTGCGGAATAGCGGCTAATCTCGGTGATGCCGAAGCTGGCGCCGAGAGCGTCCGTGGTGTTCGTGGCGGACGGAGGAGTCCAATGGCGATCGAGCCTTTCTCGAGTCCCACGATGACGGACAGCAGTCATGGCGATACCGACGTGGAAGCCTGGAAGCGATCGTTCCGACGAAATCTCTTTTATGTGCTCGGTCGCTTTCCAGCGACGGCCACCGCAAACGACACATACCTCGCGCTTGCATACAGTGTGCGTGACCGCCTTCTCGACCGCTGGGTCAAGAGCTCCGAGACCTACTTCCGGAAAAAAGCCCGAACGGTCTGTTATCTGTCTGCCGAGTTTCTGCTAGGCCCACACCTCGGCAACAATCTCCTCAACCTCGGTGCGTTCGATGCGGCGAGGCAGGCCATGGAGGAGCTCGGTCTCGATTTCGAGAGACTCCTCGACCAGGAAGAAGAGCCGGGCCTCGGCACCGGCGGCCTCGGGCGGCTTGCGGCCTGCTACCTCGATTCTCTCGCAACGCTTCAAATCCCCTCGATTGGTTACGGTATTCGGTACGAGTTCGGGATCTTCGACCAGCAGATCCGGGATGGCTGGCAGGTGGAGGTCGCGGACAAGTGGCTTCGCCTCGGCAATCCGTGGGAGATCCCGCGCCCCGAAATCGCAGTCAACGTTGGTTTCGGGGGGCGCACGGAGCAGTACACCGACGAGCAAGGCCGCTATCGCGTCCGCTGGATTCCTGCGCGCGTGGTCAGAGGCATCGCGCACGATACCCCAATTCTCGGATACCAAGTCAACACGGCGAATCTGCTGCGCCTGTGGAGCGCGGAGGCGATCAATTCCTTCGATTTCGAGGCATTCAATGTCGGTGACTACTATGGTGCGGTTGAGGAGAAAGTCGCCTCCGAGACGATCAGCAAAGTGCTCTACCCGAACGAGACCGCACTTCAGGGCAAACAATTGCGGCTTGAGCAGCAGTACTTCTTCGTGTGTTGCGCGCTGCAGGACATGGTCCGCATCCACCTGCAGACGGCGCCCGATGTTTCGCGCTTCCACGAGAGGTACGCGGTCCAGCTCAACGACACGCACCCCGCGCTTGCGATCGCCGAACTGATCCGCATCCTCCTTGATGAGCATGGCATGGACTGGGAGCCGGCATGGGACGTCACGCGGCGGACCATGGGCTACACGAACCATACCTTACTTCCAGAGGGGCTCGAGAAATGGCCGGTCGGGCTGTTTGGTACCGTCCTGCCGCGGCATCTTGAAATCGTGTACGAGATCAACCGCAGATTTCTCGAGGACGTTAGGTTACGGTATCCGGGCGACGAGGATCGCGTTCGGAGGCTATCGCTGATCGACGAGTCGAGCGACCGGTCAGTGCGGATGGCCCATCTCGCGTGCGTCGGAAGCCATGCGATCAACGGCGTCGCCGCGCTTCACACCGAGCTCCTCAGGCGCGACGTGCTACGAGACTTCAACGAGTTGTGGCCGGAGAAATTCCTGAACGTGACCAACGGGGTGACGCCTCGGCGCTTCATCATGTTGACGAATCCGGCGCTGACCCAGCTGGTGACTAGCGCGATTGGGGACGGCTGGACGCGCGACCTGCAGCAATTGCGCGCGCTCGAGCCGATGGCAGACGACCCAGCCTTCCGCAAAGAGTGGGAACGCGTCAAACGGCGGAATAAGGAAATTCTCGCGGCCGAGATACAAAGGAAAACCGGAGTCACACCCGATCCCGCGAGCCTGTTCGACGTTCAGGTCAAACGCTTCCACGAGTACAAGCGGCAGCTCCTGAACCTGATGCATGTCATCACGCTTTATCAGCGCCTGAAGCACGACTCCAAATGCGACGCGCCGCCGCGCACGATCCTATTCGCGGGAAAGGCGTCGCCCGGTTATATGATGGCGAAACTGATCATCAAGCTGGTTCACTCGGTCGCTGATGTCGTGAACAATGACCGTGAGATTGCCGGCCGACTCCGCATCGTATTTGTGCCTGATTACAATGTGAAGCAGGGTCAGCGGATCTTTCCCGGTTCAGACGTCTCGGAACAGATTTCGACGGCGGGCACGGAGGCGTTCGGCACGGGCAACATGAAGTTCGCGATGAATGGCGCGCTCACGATCGGCACGCTGGACGGTGCCAACATTGAGATACGTGAGGCCGTCGGTGCAGAGAATTTCTTCCTTTTCGGGCTGACGGTGGGGGGTGTTCAGCGACGCCTCGCCCAGGGTTACCGACCGGACGAAAACTACCGGTCGGACGAAGAGCTTCGGGCGGTTGTCGACGCGATCTCCGATGGGACGTTCTCGAATGGCGACCGCGAGCTGTTCAAGCCGATTGTCGAGAATCTGCTCGGGTCTGACCCGTACATGCTGATCGCGGACTACCGTTCGTACCTAGCCCGTCTTATTCATCAGGGATGTGCAGAGAGGCTGGCGAGCGTGGCATAAGCCTCTGACATAGCGTAGGATTCGGTTGCTGAGACCAACCCTTCGCACCGATGCTGGTCGCCACACTCGCCATGACCGACGATACG
>DASWCI010000181.1:0-3506 GCA_036390195.1 Gemmatimonadaceae bacterium | reverse complement strand
ACCTGCGTTCTCTGGGGCTGCATCCCCGCCAAAGCGCTCCTTGAATCAGCGTCGCTCGCAACGAAAGTGTCCCACGCCGCGGATTTCGGTGTCACCGTCAGCGATGTGAAGCTCGACTACGGAGTTGCGATGAAGCGGTCTCGCGCCGTCAGCAACCAGAACTCGAAGGGCGTCGAGTTCCTGTTCAAAAAAAACAAGATCACCTGGATCAAGGGAACCGGAAAAATCGCCGGCAAGAATTCGGTCAGCGTCAAAGCGGACGGAAAGGAAGAGAAGCACGAAGCCAAGAAAGCGATCGTCATCTCGACCGGCTCGCGCGTCAAAGGACTCCCGCAAATCGGACTCGAGCTGAACAAAGACACCGTTATCTCATCCGACGAGGCTCTCATTCTGGAGAAGGCGCCTAAAACAATGGCGATCATCGGCGCCGGCGCGGTGGGCTGCGAGTTCGCCGATGTCTTCACCGCTTTCGGGACTCAGGTCACCCTCATCGAAGTTCTTCCCGGAATCCTGCCGCTCGAGGATGCCGACTGCGGCACCGAGCTCACCCGCAGCTTCAAGAAGCGAAAGATCGATGTTCTGTCGGGCGCGAAGGTGAGTAACGTGAAGGTTGGGAAGAATTCCGTGACTATGAGCGTTGACGTTGGTGGGAAAAAGCAGGACCTCGAAGTCGAAAAGGTTCTCGTCGCTGCCGGCCGCGCTCCGGTTGTCGAAGACATCGGAATCAAGGAGCTCGGCGTTCAGCTAACCGACCGTGGCTTCATCAAGATCAATGAAAGGATGGAGACTTCAGTCAAAGGCATCTATGCCATCGGTGACGTCGCCGGCCCACCAATGCTCGCCCACAAAGGCCAGCGCGAAGGCGTAGTATTCGCCGAGTTTCTGGCGGGGCAAAAGCAGGTGCACACGGTCAATTATGGAAATATTCCCAACGCGACTTACTGTCATCCAGAAGTCGCGTCCATCGGCATGACCGAAGCACAGGTGAAGGAAAAAAAGATCGACTACAAGGTCGGCAAATTCCCATTCTCAGCGAATGGACGGGCACGCACGTCAGGAGACACCGAAGGCTTCGTCAAAATCATTCGCGATTCAAAGTACGGCGAGATCCTTGGCGCACACATCATCGGCGCACACGCGACCGAGTTGATCCACGAGCTGGCCGTCGCGCGTGAGAATGAATTCACCGTCGAAGAGGTGGACCTGGCGATTCACGCCCACCCCACCCTCTCCGAAGCTGTCGCCCAGGCCACTCTCGACTCGCTCGGCAAGGTTCTGGACGCATGATTTCGGTGACGCACCGTGGCTGAGAGGGAGTTATGGACGGCTTCAGTGGGTCGACTGGGCTACGGCGAAGCGCTCGAGATGCAACGTGGCATTGCGCGGGACAGAATCTCGGGAGCAATCTCGCAGGACGTTCTACTGCTCGTCGAGCATCCCCCGGTCGTCACACTGGGACGGGCATCGAAGGAAAAACATCTCGTGGCATCGCCGGAGTTTCTACAGAGTAAAGGCGTCGAGCTGTTCGAGGTCGAGCGTGGCGGAGATGTAACCTTTCACGGCCCCGGTCAACTGGTCGGATACCCCATCATCGATCTAAAACGTCACCGCCAGGATCTGCATTGGTACCTGAGAAAGATCGAGGAGGCGCTGATCAACACGCTCGCGGATTACGGCATCACCGGTGAGCGCAACACTACGTTTACCGGAGTGTGGACGCAGGGAAAGAAGATTGCTTCGATTGGCGTTCACGCTCGCGAGTGGGTGACTTGGCATGGCTTCGCTCTCAACGTCACGACCGATCTCTCCTACTTCGATCTCATCATTCCCTGCGGTATAGACGGCGTCGTCATGACTTCGATCGCTCACGAGCTCGGCTCGGAAGAAATCTCGATGCAGGACGTACAGGAGCGAGTGACCGCGAAGTTCGCGGAAGCGTTCGATCTCACCGCGGTGATGACTTCCCGCGCGACGTTGCTCGAAACTGTGGCGTGACGGAGACGCTAAAGGTCTATCCTCCTCGACTGCACCCAGACTCAACGGGTGCGCTGCGAGACTTTGCGTCAGAGCTCAATCCGGAACAAGCGGCCGCAGCTACACACGGCGATGGGCCTCTTCTCATTATCGCCGGCGCCGGCACTGGCAAGACGCGCACGCTCGTGTACCGCGTCGCGCACCTGATCGAGCGCGGCGTCCAGGCCGAGCGAATTCTGCTGCTAACGTTCACGCGGCGGGCAGCGCAGGAGATGTTGTCTCGAGCGGAACGGCTGGTCGGCGGCAACAGCAAGCGCGTCCACGGTGGGACCTTCCACGCTACCGCGCATCGCCTTCTCCGTCGTTACGGACAAGCGGCGGGATTGCCAAAAGACTTTACGATCATGGATCAGGGCGACTCTGCCGACCTGATGCAGCTGTCGCGAGCGCAACTGGGCTACGCCGCCAAGTCGAAGCGATTTCCGAAAAAGGAGACGCTGCAGTACGTGTACTCCAGGCACATCAACACTGGAATTTCCATCGAGGACATCATTCGCGACGACTACCCGCAGTTCGTCGATTACCTCGAGGACTTCGGAAAAATCTACGCCGACTACACGCGCCGGAAGCAGGAGCGAAATCTCGTCGACTACGATGACCTCCTTCTCTTTTGGGCACTGCTGCTCGAGGCGTCGCCCGAGCTGGGAACGAAAATCTCCGGGCTCTACGATCACATTCTCGTCGACGAGTACCAGGATACCAATGTGCTCCAGGCCCGCATCCTTCGTGGAATGTGCAGGGCGCACAACAACATCACCGTCGTCGGTGACGACGCGCAGAGCATCTATTCGTTCCGCGGAGCGAACTTCAGAAACATTCTCGACTTTCCCAAGCAGTTCGTGGGAGCGACAATCGTTGCGCTCGAGCAGAACTACCGCTCGACGCAGCCAATCCTGAACGTCACCAACACCGTCATCTCGCGCGCAGCGGAGAGATTCACCAAGAATCTCTGGACGCAGCGCACTGGCGGTGAACCACCGTGGCTCGTTGCCGCGCGCGATGAACAGCAGCAGACCCGATTCGTGGTCGACCGGATCCTCGAGCTGCACGAGGAGGGTACCCGACTTGGCGAGATCGCCGTCCTCTTCCGGGCAGGCTACATGTCAGCTGATCTCGAGATCGAGCTCACCAACCGCAAGATTCCATTCGAGAAGTGGGGCGGGCTCAAGTTTCTGGAAGCCGCGCACGTAAAGGACGTGCTCGCGTTTCTCCGTATCCTCGAAAATCCGCGGGACGAAGTGAGTTGGTACCGCCTGCTGCTCCTGCTTCCCGGAATCGGAGATGCAACAGCGCGCGCGGCGATCGACTCGATGGCTGCCGCAGCCTGGGAATCCACTGCTTTTGGCCGGTATAACCCGCCGCCGAGGGCAAGAGCGGCGCACGCGGCGCTGGTCGATCTGCTCGACGGGTTGCGCTTGGGACCAATTCAGGACGAGGCACAGGTTGCGGCCGACATTGCGCGCGTTCGGTTG
>DASWCI010000180.1:0-5502 GCA_036390195.1 Gemmatimonadaceae bacterium | reverse complement strand
GCGCTTCTCGAAAGCGAGCTCGTCCTCGACGCCCCGCCTGAGCTCGATTCCCTTGTCGAGGTGCAGCTCTTTCAGGGTCTCGTTCACGGCCTCGGTCCCCATCACTCCAAGAAGCAGATTCGTGGCAAGGTTGCTCGACGTCGTGATCATGTGATACGCGAGCTCATCGACACGCATCATCTTCCCGATCGCGTTGTGTACCGCCGAGTTCGAATCGCGACCCGATTCGACACGAAATGGAATGTTCTCGACGCAGCTAAGGAAGCGATTGCGAACGTGGCACCGGGAGTGGGGCAGGAGCTCGCCGCGATCGATCGCGGCGAACACACCGAGAAGTATGGGTACCTTGATGGTGCTTGCGGCGTGAAACCAGCGATCAGCGTGGTAGTGCAGCTCGAGTCCGGTTTCGAAATCACGCAGTGCGACGGCTATAGCTGTCGCGCCCGACTCCTTTTCGATCTTCTCGATCTGGTGTCGCAGCGTACGCTCGCGTGGCGTGATTGCAGTCGCGCCTATCACAGGCGCTTCCCTCTTGGTCATCGCGGAGCTCAGGAATATGCTACGCGAGGATCCGCTTTGGCGTAGGCGAGATCGGTGAGAAGATTCACCAGGACGAAGACAACACTGAGGAACAAAACGGAGCCCTGAATCGCCGGCAGATCGCGCCGCGTGATCGCGTTCACGACGTAGCGTCCGAGCCCTGGCCAGCTGAAAATCGTCTCGGTGAGAATGCTGCCGGTGAGATAGTAGCCGAAGTCGAGGCCGAGGACTGTGATGATCGGGATGAGCGCATTTCTCAGCGCGTGACGCATGATCACTACGCGTTCCCTCAATCCCTTTGCGCGCGCAGTGCGGACGTAGTCGCCGCCGAGTACGTCGAGCATCGCGGATCTGGTCACGCGGGCGAGAAACGCGATCGAGCGCGATCCGAGCGCGAATGCCGGAAGAATGAGGTACTTGATTCCCCCGTAGCCCGAGGGCGGAAGCCACTTGAGCATTACGGCGAACACGAGGATGAGAATTAGTCCCACCCAATACACTGGGAAGGAGATTCCGAGATACGCGACACCGAGTCCAAGCCGATCGAACCAGCCACCGGGATTTCGCGCGCTCAGCACTCCAAGCGTGATGCCGAGGACGGATGCGAGCAGCATGGCAGATCCAGCGAGCAGGAGGGTCTTCGGAAATCTCTCGCGAATATCCCTGATGATAGGCCGCTGCGTGATGTAGGAGTTGCCGAAGTCGCCACGCAGCACACCGCCGGTGTAATGGGCGAATTGGCTGATTAAAGGCTCGTCCAGGCGTAACTCTTTTCTCAGTCGCGCGATTGTCTCAGGATCCGCGCGCTCGCCCACCATTTCCTGCACAGGATCACCGGGAGCGACATAGAGCAGCAGGAAAACCACCACCACGACTCCGAAAAGTGTTGGAATCGCGAGCAGCAGTCTCCGGACGATGAATGCAAACACTTTTTACTTGCTGATGGTTACATCGGTCCAGCGCTGGCCGTTGAACACGGCGGGAACCGTGAAGCCCTTGATCCAGGGCTGCACTGCATAGACATCCTTATAGAAGAAGAGGTAGATAATGGGTGCATCATTGAATTCGAGCTGATCGGCCTGGGTATATAGCGCATTGCGCTTTGACTCGTCCTGCTCGCGATGCGCCTGATCGATCAGCGCGTCGAATTTGGGGTTGGAGTAGAACGACACGTTGCCGCCCGGCCCCTTGTTCTTGCTGTAAAGAAGTGGATACAGAAAGTTCTCCGCGTCCGGATAGTCCGCCCACCACTCCTTGACGTAGAGGTCGGACGCTCCCTTGCGAGCAGCCTCGCGCACCGAAGATGCATCGCGCTGAACAATCTTCGCCCGGATTCCCGCTTCGGCCAGATTAGCCTGAATCGCCTGCGAGAGGCGAGGAGACTGGTCGGTTGTAGCGGCCCACAGCTCGACGTCGATTCCGTTCGGATGTCCAGCCGCAGCGAGCAGCTGCTTTGCCTTGGCGACATCATGCGGGTATGCTTTGCGACTGCCATCGAACCCTGGCAGGATTCGCGGAATAACGCCAGTCGCAACATCGCCGCGGCCGGCCATCACCACGCTCAGGATCGTGTTCACATCGGTTGCGTAATTGAGCGCCTGTCGCACGCGAACGTCGCTCAAGGGTCCCCGCGTCACGTTTATCGCTACGTACCAGAAGCGGAGCGCCGGCGCGGAATTGAGAAGTTTTTTCTTCTCTGGATCCGCCTCCCACGACTTTCCTGCTTCGTCCGGAACGGTGAGCACGTCGACGTTGCCTGCCTCGAATTCAGCGGTGGCAGTGCTCATCTCCGGAATGATGCGCGCCATCAGCGAATCGGTTTTCGGCGCGCCGTCGAAATAGTCAGGATTCTTTGCAAACCGCAGGTAATCGTCGTGCCGCCATTCGACGAACTTCCACGGGCCAGTGCCGATTGGCTTCTGGCCGAAGTCGGCGGACGGATTATCGGGCACGATGGAAGTCACTGGCATTGCCAGCAGCTTGGGGAAGATCGCGAACGGCTCTTTGAGCGTGATCACGACCGTCGTGTCGTTGGGAGCGGCAATCCCACTTATCGCCTGAGCCTTACTTCCGGCGAAATCTTCGGCGCCCTTAATTGGAAAAAGTGGCCAACCGCGCCCGCCCTTCGTCTTTGGATCGAGGACACGCTGGAATGTGGCGACGACGTTCTTCGCGGCGAACGGACGTCCGTCGTGGAACTTGACTCCGCTTCGAAGATGGAACGTGTAAGTGATTCCGTCGGCGCTTAGGTCCCACGATTTGGCGAGACCGGGGACAACTTTCGCGTCGGGCGTGAAGCGCGTCAGTCCATCGAAGATGTAGGCGACGGCGCGTCCGGTCGGGACATCAGTGGAGAGCGCCGGATCCATCGATCTCGGATCGTAGGTGTCGCGCGAGTCGATGATGGTTTTGCGGGAAGGAGCAGCAGATTCACCACCACCACCACAGCTGAGAATCGCGGGTAATACGAGGAGGAATAGTCGCCGCATGGTGTGCTCTGACGGTTGACATGAAGGGGCGAAATACGAGAACTTTCGCGCACCCGAAATAGGCCTCATCGTGAGCGCAGAATACTATTATCGCCGCCATCTTGGCGCCAAGGATCTGCTGCCAGCCATTGGCGTCGGCGTCGCTGCCGGTTTGGCCGGGTTTTACATTGTGCAACTCTTAATCCAGCGGACACCTCTCGTCCCACAGGGCGAGCTGCCGCGGGCGCCGACGACTCCTCCGAAACGAATGCTTGGCGATCGCACCGAGCCGGAGACAGAGACACACTACGCTCGCGAGTTGCCGCCCGGACAGCCGCCAGGCGCTCGCGCGCTGAAAGAGTGAGCGGTACCCGGGTTCGCCTCGGGATCTATACCGCACTGGGGTTCTTCGCAGCGTTTCTCGGGGTGACGGATGTTCGCGCGCAGGACATCGAATGCCAGCGCGGCGACCTCGAGGTCATGCGTCTCGTCTTCGAGGGAAACAAGGCTTTCTCGGACGCCGAGCTCGCCAAAACCATCGTCACGACCCCCTCGGCGTGGGCAAGGCGTTACCTCCACCTTCCTTTCACGGTCAAACATTGTCTGGACCGGAATGAGCTTCCAAACGACAGGGCTCGGCTGATAATCTTTTATCGCCGTCGGGGGTATCCACGAGTGACTGTCGATACCGTCGTCAAGACTCTGGCTCCCGGGGCGGTAGAGGTCAGGTTCAATATTAACGAGGGGCCGCCGATGATACTGAGGTCCTTCGTGGTGCGCGGACTCGATTCGGTTCCGGAAAAAGGGCGGATCGTCCGCGGTCTTCCTGTGCGCGAGGGCGGGAGATTCGACCGCTTCGCGATTGATGCTGCGGCCGACACCGTCCGCCAGCGCCTGCACAACAATGGATACCCAAGAGGTGAGGCGGTCAATCGCTTCATTGTGAACGACAGCGCGCTGAGCGCATGGGACACGCTTTACGTGACGCCCGGACCAAGAACGAGGATTGGAGCAATCAAGATCAACGTGACACCGCTCGCTGGAAAGAAGCAGCAGATACCGACAAGGGTGGTGCGTCGGATCATGAGTCTCGACTCGGGAAGGCTTTTCCGCGAGGACGAGATCGTCGACGCGCAGCGCGCCCTATATCAGACCGAGGCGTATCAGCACGTATCGATCACTCCGGATTCAGGTGCTGACACGCTGATCACGCTCTACACGAATCTGGCCGAGGCTCCGATGCACGCAGCTCGAGTGGGGGCCGGCTATGGCACACTCGATTGCTTTCGTATCACTGGTGAGTTCATCGACTACAACTTTCTGAGTGGGGCTCGTCGTCTCGATTTCAACACCCGCGTCTCGAAGATCGGAATAGGGAGACCGCTCGACGGTGCGCCGGGCCTGTGTCCCGCAGCGAGAAAAGACGTGTTCAGCAACCGGTTGAATTACTACGCCGGTGCGACGTTGAGGCAGCCTGTCTTTCTCGGACTCCGAACAGTTCCGACGATAACGCTCTACACACAGCGCATATCGGAGTACAACGCATATCTGAGAACGACGGCAATCGGAGGCGTCGCGTCGGTCATCTGGCGCGGACTCACCAGAACGCCAGTGACTCTCAGCTACTCGATGGACCTCGGTCGAACGGAAGCGCAGCCGGCCCTTTTTTGCGCGGTGTTCAACCTATGCGAGGAAGCAGAGCGCGTCAGAATCCAGCGGACGCAGCAGCTCGCAGTGTTGAGTCTCGCAGCGACCCGCGACAACTCGAACAATTTGTTGTCGCCAACGCGTGGGTCGATCATCCGGCTGGAGGCGCGCCATTCATCGCCGGTGATCCTTTCGAACAAGGATCTTCAGTTCAATAAGCTGGTCGGTGACGCGTCGCGGTACGTTAATGCCGGTGGCGGAAACGTCCTTGCTTTCCGTATACGAGGTGGAACCGTATTCGGTCGCAACGTCGCGTCGGCAACAGGATTCATTCCGCCGCAAGAGCGGTTGTACGCCGGCGGCCCGACCACGGTCCGTGGCTTCTCGCAAAATGAGCTGGGCTCGCTAATCTACATTGCGCGTGGAACGCCTGGGTATCAGGAGTACATCTCGACGGACGTACGCACGGGGCTCCAGGACACGGTCATTCTAGCGAAGGATACGATCGGGTTCCGGCGAGTGGTGCCAGTAGGCGGAAACTCACTTGCCGTAGGCAACGTCGAGCTGCGACTCAGAAGCCCATTTCTGCCGGAGCTGCTGCAGCTCACGGTGTTCACGGACGCGGGAGAAGTGTGGAACCGTGGACGGTCGCAGATCAAAGAGGTCAAGCTCAAGGTTACACCCGGGATTCAGCTGACAGCTTTTTCACCGGTGGGCCCGGTGCGTCTCGCAGTCGGGTACAATCCCTACCGGCGCCCCAAAGGTCCCCTGTATTATGAGGCGACCGAGTTGGCTGACGCCCCACTGCTCTGCGTGAGTCCGTTCAACTTTTTTCCGACGCACTTTA
>DASWCI010000179.1:0-10867 GCA_036390195.1 Gemmatimonadaceae bacterium | reverse complement strand
TTGCGACAAGCGCGCCGAGGCTGTCGACGAAGAGTCCGACCGGATAGGCACGCATGATCGCGCTCACGTCACGCCGCACTGCCGCGACCGCATTGGCGCTGACATCCGCACCGTCTCTCAGAAAGAGTCGAGTGGCTGGGTCTGTGTTTACGACAGAAATCGGCTTGCCAGCCGAATCGAGTGCGATCGCGAGGAAATTCAGCGGTGCGCTGTCGGCGGCAGTTTTCGCCAGCACCCCGCGCCAGTACGCGCGCTCTTCGGCAGGAAGCCAGGCGAGCTTTTGTTGAACCCTCGTCCGGATGTCCTCCGGCGTCAGCGTGACGACGAAATAGTTCACCGCGCCCCGCCAGTTCTGGATGGCGCGCTGGAAGAAGGCTGGGTCGAATAACAGATCCCGGAGCGGCGTCTTGCTAAGACTCGGCGAAGCCGCCACCAACTCGTGCGGATCGAATCCGGCTGTGTGAAGTGCTGTGACGATCTGGGAAATGGATTCGAGTGCGCGTGGCGCCCAGATCGCGTTGATGTCCATCTCGAAGCGGCCGTTGGCGTAGCCCGCATTGCTGTCGCGCCAGCTGATCGACCGCCAGTGCGTTGCGTCGAGCCGTGGCGAGGCGACGAGATTCTGAACGACGGGATCGCGCGCGTAGGGCGCGGCTAGTGTCGCAACCAGAGCGAGCTCCCTGAGGAGGAGTCCGATGCGCGGTCCATGCCCGTCCGACGAATCCACCAGGAACGCGTGCTTCCGTGTTGACGACACGGCAGGATTGGTGAGATAGCGGGCGACGACGACCGGGAGCTGGAATTCGTCGTCGCGCATGTGATAGTTCTCGCGCACCTTCTGCAAATCGACTAGTAGGGCGCGCGCGTTACGCAGCGCGGTGTCGGCGGCCGCCCGATCGCGCTGGCGGAGACGGAAATACTCCGACATGTGCGCGTTGTATTCCGATGAATTCTCGCGGATAGCCTGCCCGCCCAGCGCTTCCTCGTGACTGACGTCGCCCTCGGGTCCAAGCTTTCGCAGAGCGCTGGCGATCACGAATTCCGGCATCGCATCAGTCCAAACAGGCTGCATCATCAGCGAGGTCATCATCATGTCGCGGCCGAAGTAAGTCGCGTAATTCGGTAAACCGGCCATCAACTTTTCTTTGGAGCTGAGAAGCTCGGTTCCGCGCACATCCCGCTCGAGCTGCCGGTAGCGGGAGACTGTCGTAGCGGCCGCCGTATTTCGGGCTGCATTGCCGCGCGCCCGATCGGCGGCGACGCGTGCGTCGTTCAGAAAGCGCAGAAAAGCAGAGGTAAAGATCTGGTCCCGCGTGAGAGGCGTCAGAGGGGGACCATCTGTCGTTACGCGAACAGTGAGTCGAATCGGTCGATTTCCGTTCGCGGTGATCGATACTATGGGCAGCGTCACCAGAATCGATGCGTCGCCCGGATCTGGGATCAGATCGAGCTGCAGGTTCGTCTTCCCATCGAGCGTCGTCTGCAACGCGCTCACGCCGCGTCGCTCTCTTACGCCGGTAGTGAGAAGATCCGGTTCGAGGCGTGGTCTCAACTCCGACGTGAATCCGGTGCCGAGAGGTCCAATCTGCCGCTGGCGCTCAGCCGGATCGAGACGATCGAGATTTGCGATCAGCTCCTCCTGCTCGCGCAGCCTGAACGTCGGCCAGTCGAAGGGCTGGAGATGCCGTCCAGAATACTGCAGATCACGCTCGACCCGCATTGACCCGAGCAGAAACCAGCCGATCAGGATCTGGGGCGCATTCGCGACGAGCCGGTACTCAATCGTGCGGCGATTGCCAGTCTGCGAGACGATGGCGTCTGGCGATCCCCACTCGAGACGAATCGGCTTTCCGGTGCCGTCTCGAACGGTGAAACCCGCGC
This sequence comes from Gemmatimonadaceae bacterium, assembly GCA_036390195.1. GTDB lineage: Bacteria > Gemmatimonadota > Gemmatimonadetes > Gemmatimonadales > Gemmatimonadaceae > UBA4720. Next base: position 8,986 of record DASWCI010000179.1, on the reverse strand, counting down.
TCTCGTCGACTGCGTCGGCGAGGAGATTCACGACACGTCCGCTGCGCGCGTCGAGATAGACCTGAACTACGTTCCCTTTCGCATCACGGAAGAAGCGGGTCTGGTACCCCTGATAGGCGGCCGGATCGTCGAGACCCTGCTCCGGAAAGCCGAGCACCGGCTGGACGTGGGTTTGCGCTGCGGCGGTGGCGCCGCCAAATAGAAAAGCAAGAACCAGCGCGACGGTCTTCGGCATCGCCAATAATGTGGCACTCCCGCGCTCGCGCGTCAGTAGGCAGCGGCTTGCGTTATGGCTGCGTGGTGGTTTACGGTTCGCCGGTGACTTCCCTGGACCTGGCGCTGATTGGCAACGGCAGCATTGGCGCGCTGATCGACGCCCAGGCCGCCGTCGTCTGGTGCTGCTTTCCGCGATTCGATGGCGACCCGGTTTTTTGCTCGCTCCTTCGCGGTGAATCTCCCCGCGACGGACTCGGCGGGTGCACGATCGAGCTCGAGGGAGCGGTCAGAACCGAGCAACAGTATCTCCCCGACACTCCGATACTCGTCACGCGATTCTACGACGAGAAAGGCGGCGGAGTCGAGATCACGGATTTCTGCCCGCGCTTCGAAAAGGGGGGGGACGGCGGATTGTTCTGTCCGAAGCTGCTCGTCCGTCAAGTGAGACCGATCGGAGGAAGGCCGTACATTCGCGTACGCATCAATCCCGCGGCCGACTATGGATGCACAAAACGCGCGCACACAATCGGCGCCAGCTATATCAGCTACGCTGGCGAGCCAGGGCTTCGGCTCACTACTGACGCTCCGATCGAGGCGATCGCGGGAGGAGCGCTTTTCCAAATCGACCAGACGATTACTCTGATGTTCGGACTCGATGAGCCTGTCGCGGAGCAAGGCGATGTGACGAGCACGGGCATCGGGATGCTCGAACGAACAACGGCGCATTGGCGCGATTGGGTGCGGTCGCTAAAGGCTCCCTCTCAATGGCGGGACGCCGTAGTGCGCGCCGCCATTACGCTGCAATTGAACGTCTACGAGCCGACGGGCGCGATCATCGCGGCGATCACGACCTCTATTCCCGAGGCTCCAAATACTGAGCGCACCTGGGACTACCGCTACTGTTGGCCGCGCGACGCCTGCTTTGTCGTCAACGTTCTCAGTCGCATCGGCGATGTTCGAACCACGGAACGCTATCTGACTTTCCTTTTGGAGGTTGCGGATGCCACAGACGATTCGCATCTCGCCCCGATGTACGGTATCGACGGCGGTCCGATTCCTCGCGAGCACGAGGCTTCGTGTCTTGTCGGCTACCGTGGAATGGGACCGGTTCACATCGGCAACAAGGCCAGTGAACAACAACAGAACGATGTCTACGGGGAAGCGGTTCTCACCGCGGAACCATTGTTCAGTCATTCTCGCGCCAGCTGGGCAGGCGATGAGGCACTACTCGCCCGACTCGAAGTATTCGGTGAGTATGCGGCAAAGCTCTTCGACGTCCCTGATGCCGGGTTGTGGGAGCTACGCGGCTCGGCGCGCGTTCACACGTTCTCGAGCATGATGTGTTGGGTCGCGTGCGACGGGTTAGCCAGCTATGCGCAACGCCTGAAGCTAACGGATCGCGCCGAATACTGGCGCGCGAAGGCAGCGGAAATTCACGACGTCATCTCGAGGCGATCGTGGAACGCCGACCTCAATGCGTTCACAGCAACAATGGAAGGACGCTCACTCGACGCGAGTCTGCTTCTGATGCCGCGCCTCGGTTTCCTCAACGCGGACGACCCGAGGTTCATTGGAACCGTCGGAGCGATCGAGGGACAACTCAAGCAAGAAGACTGCATTTATCGGTACATCGAGCCCGATGACTTCGGACAGCCGGAGAACGCGTTTCTCGTCTGCACCTTCTGGTACATCGAGGCGCTCGCCGCAATGGGAGGTGACCGGCGCGAACAGGCGCGCGCGCTCTTCGAGAAAGTGCTCGCCGCGCGCAACCGGCACGGACTGCTCGCGGAGGATCTCGATCCGCGTACTCTCGAGCAGTGGGGGAATTTTCCGCAGACCTACTGCATGGCAGGCATCGTTGACTGCGCGATTGCACTCGCGGAGTAGGGATCTCGCCGCTGCGCTGGCCCCTCTAGTCCCAAGCGCCGAAACCCCTACGCCGGGGTCCTACCGGAATACGATCCACAGCGCCCCGATCGTTGCCGCGAGGAGAACCGACAATCCGATTTCGATACGTCTCTCCGGTGGACTCACTGCGATTACCTCCGATGGCGCCACAGTCTGGAGGGTCAGGTCCGCAACTCGTTCCACGGCTGGAGGCGGGGTGAGCATACTCACCACTATCAGGATCAAGCTGCACAAAACAAACAGGAGCGCGGCGAAATGAAGAAAATTGATGTCAGCGAACCAGAACCACGGCGAACCACGGGTCAGTTTCGCCTTCCCAAGCTCGAGGAGTAGGCGCGCGAAACCGAGTACGAAGCCTGTCCACAAAGCCGCCAGCGCTCCCCTCCCATTGAGACGTGGACTGAGGATCCCGAGCAGGAAACAGGCTGCGATCGGCGGCGCAATGTAGGCCTGCACGCTCTGCAAGTAGATGTAGAGCTGTGGCGAGACGAACTTCATGAAGGGAATCCAGAGCAAACCAAGTCCTACCAGTATTACCGTCGTTACGCGTCCAACGAACACCAGACGCGCTTCAGTCGCGTTCGGCCGCCACTTGCGGTACACGTCCCATGTGAGCAGGGTCGAGCAGGAGTTGAAAGCCGAAGCGAGCGAGCTCATTAGTGCCGCGAGCATTCCAGCGAGAACAAGGCCCTTGAACCCGATCGGGAGCAGGCGGGTGACCAGTATCGGATAAGCAGAATCCGCTGAGCCGCTTCGAACGTCCTGATACAACGCGGCGGCGATGATACCAGGCAGGACGAAGATGAAAACTGGCAGGATCTTCAGAAACCCGGCTAACAGCGTTCCCCGTCGGGCTTCCTGTACGTTGCGCGCCGCCAGCACGCGCTGCACGATGTGCTGGTCGGTACACCAATACCAGATGCCAAGGATCGGTGCTCCGAAGACGATGCCCGTCCATGGGAAATCCTTGTGATGCATCGGCTTCCACATCGAGAAAAAGTCGGGTGGCACCGCCGCGTGGAGGCCTGACCATCCGCCGACTGCGTGGAGGCCGATGAACATCAGCGTCACCGAGCCCGCGATCAGAACTACGGCCTGCATCACTTCGGTGTAGATGACTGCTCGGAGTCCGCCGAATATCGTGTAAAGTCCGGTAATCACGATGAGGATTGCGGCGCTGGTCCAAAAATCGAAGCCCGTCACCGCCCGCATTACTACGCCGCCGGCGAACAGCGTCACGCTGATCTTCGTGAGGACGTAGCCGATGATCGATACCCAGGTGAAGTATGCGCGTGAAGCGGGGTTGTACCGGCGCTCGAGGAACTCCGGCATCGTGTAGACGCCGCTTCGCAGGTAGAAGGGCACGAACAACCAGCCCAGAAGCAACAGGATGAAGCTCGCGAGCCACTCGAAGTGCCCGACGGCCAGCCCGCTCGCTGCTCCTGTGCCGGCGAGTCCGACCAGATGCTCGCTACCGATGTTGGAAGCGAAGAGGCTCGCTCCTACGGCGAGCCAACCCACATCTCTGCTCGCCAGAAAGAAGTCCGCGCTTACATTCTTCTCGCGGCGCGCGGCCCAGTAGGCGATAGCCGACAGCAGGAGGAAATACGCCGCGATCACGAGGATGTCGACGATGCTGAGGTTGCTCATGGCGTTCGGTCCGTGAGAGAGAAGTGGACGTCCGAGCTGCTTGTCTCCTACCCTCCGCGACCTCTAAGCGGAGACCGCGAAGAATCTGGAGCTTTTCGGCGGTTCGCGCTACGAGAAACAGCCAATTATTTCATCGCTTGACAGTTTGCAGACCCTCCCGCACATTGGCCCGCACCCTGTAGCAGAGGGATGAATGAGCACTCATATCACCCGGCGCGAATTTCTCGCTGCGGGCGCAAGCGTCGGCGCGGCGGGCCTGATAGGGCTCAGACCTCCGAAAATTGGTGTACGCTCACCAGCAAAATTCAAACTCTCCGTAACGCGCTGGCCGTTTCGACAATTCACGCTCGACCAGCTTTGCCAAATGGCGCGCGAGCTCGGCATCGATTCCGTGGAGCTGCTCGAGCCGAACGAGTGGGCGATTCCGAGGAAGTACGGTCTCACGTGCGCGATGGGATACGCGACAGTTCCGAATCCGGAAACGCGCCTCACCCAGGGCTTCAACCGCGTCGAGAATCACGCCTGGCTGATCCCCGCCTACGAGCGAGCGATTCCGCTCGCCGCTGCTGCGCGCGTTCCAAACGTGATCTGCTTTTCAGGAAATCGCGCCGGCCAAAACGATGATGAAGGCCGCGCGATCTGTGCGCGAGGGCTAAGGCCGCTTATTCCGGTAGCGGAGCGGTACGGCGTGACGCTGTGCATGGAATTGCTCAACTCGAAGATCGATCACCCGGATTATCAGTGCGATCATACCGCCTGGGGCGTTGTTCTGGCGAAGCAGATCAACTCGCCGCGATTCAAGCTGCTATACGACATCTACCACATGCAGATCATGGAGGGCGATGTAATCCGCACGGTGAGCGACAATATCAAGTACATCGGCCACTTTCATACGGGCGGAGTGCCGGGCCGCCACGAGATCGACGATACGCAGGAGCTCAATTATCGAGCGGTGATGCTCGCCATCGGCGAGGCGGGGTTCTCGGGCTACGTCGCCCAGGAATTCGTTCCGACTAAAGACCCCCGTACCTCGCTCGCTGACGCCATTCGGATTTGTCGGGTCTAACTCAACTCCGGCGTCACCTCTTCGCCGAACTGACCGGAACCATAACGTGCGCGTACGGCGTGCCGGCCCACATTACCCACGGAGCACCGTTTTGCCGAGCCGTCGGAATTCCCTGTAATGTGCGTTGGTCGGTGACCAACAGCATCACGTGCGGAGGATCGTAGCCCCAGTCGTTCTCGGCAGTCGCTTTCGTTGCAAACGGATCCTTGTTGCTGCCGTAGGCACCGCCGGGCGCGATCATGTAGCCGACCCCCGCGCGCGAAATCCTCGGGGTCGTTTTGCTCATCATGGCGTTCATGAACGACATCCATTGATCGTCCACACACATCGGGTCGTTTCCTTTGGTGGCGGGGAAATTGGGAAGGCAGGTCCAGCCATTACTGCCAGTGCGAAGCGTAGTCATCTGAGCTCCTTCGCTCGCGGGCCAATCCATGATCGTAGCCTTCGAGGAAAGAGAGCGCGGGGCCGCAGTCATCGCGTTGGCAATCTTTTGAGCCTTGCTCGGTTTTGCTTGCGAGTCGGCTCGGATGGCAGGAATGGTCAGGAGCATTGCAAGTCCGACCAGAGTTATGGTGCGGTGCATACACCCTCCACGAAACAGGTTGATGCGTCAATACCGAGTCCGCGGTGACCGCGGTAGCGCCTCGGTGTCAAATAGCCTAATTGACAACTCGTCAGCAATTGCGCCTACCATAGTGAATGTAGCTGTCCTGACGATTACAGCTAGTTGCCTGCCCCGGATTGGTGCCGCCGCCTGATATGTGACGAAAGTGTGACACGTCGTTCGCTAACGAACTGCAGGCTCGAGCGTCTTTACGTTGACACCATTCTCGTGTTTCGATTAGGTTGCATGTGAGACTGTGATTTCAATCTCAATCGAATTCAAGATTAACAATGACGCTCAACGCTCATCGCCTCACTGACAAGATTTTCGGCCCCGCCCGCAATTGCGGCGGCGGGACGCGTGGCGCGCGATGGCGAGAGGGTTAACCATACCTGACAACATGCCTAAGATTCGCCCCCGCGTGCCGACTGGATGCGGGGGCGATTCGTTTTTGATCACCGGGACGGGCGCGCCCGATGGTCAAACTTTGAGAGCGCCAATGGAGGATTGATGAGGAAGTATTACCTGCTGGTGAGCGATTTCGATCAGACCCTGAGCTTCAACGATTCAGGGCTCGTCCTAGCCGAGATGCTGGGCATTCCCGATTTCCAGGAGAGAGTCGCCAATCTGTCGCGTCTCAATCTGGTCCAGTCCGGCGCGGAGCTCACCTACTTGCTGCGCCACGATCCTGATTTTCGCCGCGTCCGCGAGGAGGATCTCGTGGAGGTTGGTCGGCAGATCCGGCTCAAGCGCAACATCGCGCTGCTCGCCGAGTTTCTGAAGGACGGGATCGACGGGTTCCGATTCGACTTCTACGTCGTCTCGGCCGCTCCGTGGCTCGTCGTACACTCGGCGCTGCAGGGAATCGTGCCCCCCAATCACATCATCGGCGGACACTTCGAGTTCAGTGCTGAAACCGGCGAAGTGGAATCCATCATTCAGGTGCCGGCAGGTTACGGAAAAGTCGCCGCCGTCGATTCACTGCGTGTCCGGCTCGGCGTTCCAACCGATCGCGTGGTGTACGTCGGCGATGGAAGCTCCGACATTCACGTGATGCTGCACGTCAACCGCGGCGATGGGCTCACCATCGCGGCGTCAGAGGCGAGGCACATCGCGCAGATCGCCCGCCGTACAGTGATCAGCGACGACGCGCTCAGCGTTCTGATTCCGATCCTGGAAGAGATTTGCGGCTACGACCCGAGTCAGATTCGTTTGGCATTCGAGGAGCAGGGACTGCTGATTCAGGAGTGGGACCGGGTCAGGACGGACTGGCTCACCATCCGGGAAGGGTCCACTCTCGCGGTTGAGCCCGCGGCTTAAACTGCAACTGCAACGGCAACTACGCTGCTGCCCGCTGCCCGCTGAACGCCACGCGCTGTCCGCTGCAAACGTCGGGACGTCACCATTGGCGTGAGGCGAGAACGGTTGACTGTGCCTTGACCGGTGCTAATTACGTCTCGACGTTGTTAGGCGGACAGCGGGCAGCGTATGGCGGGCAGCCGGTAGCAGCGTTGTTGCAGTTCCACTAGATACATACCCAAAACTATGATCCATTATCTCGGCTACTTCGCAGGCACCCTGACGGTCGCGTCCTTTCTCCCGCAGGTCATCCGAACATGGAGGAGGCGCCAGACCCGCGACTTGTCCCTTGGCATGTTCGCTCTGCTCGTTACGGCGAGCTCGTTGTGGATCGTCTACGGAATCATCATCGAGGATTGGCCGGTGATCATCACCAACCTCGGAATGGTGGCGCTGAACGGAGCGATCGGCTTCGCCAAGCTTCGATTTGGATGACGCGAAAGCACGTTCTTCTGAGTTGGAGTGGCGGCAAGGACAGCGCGCTCGCGTTACAAGCGTTGCGAGCAGATCCAGACGTTGAAGTTGTCGGACTCCTGACCAGCGTCACGCGCGATTACGAGCGAATCAGTGTCCATGGCGTGAGGAGATCACTGCTCGAGCGCCAGGCGCAGCGGCTGCGACTTCCTCTTTTGACGATCGAGCTTGATCCGGTCACGACGAACGACGTTTACGAGAGTGCTTTTCTTGCTGCCGTCGAGCGCGCAAAACGCGAGCTGCCCGGCCTCGCGGCGATAGCGTTCGGCGATCTCTTTCTGGCTGATGTCCGCGCCTATCGCGAGCGGCTTCTCGCTCAGACCGGTCTCGACGCGCTCTTCCCGATTTGGGGTCTCGACACCGCCGAGCTCGCCCGCCGGTTCGTCAAGGAGGGATTCGTCGCGCGGCTGGTGTGCGTTGATACAACACAGCTCGACGGGTCGTTTGCTCATCGCGTGTTCGATGACTCGCTGCTCGCGGAGCTTCCGTCCAGCGTCGATCCCTGCGGTGAGCGCGGAGAGTTCCACACTTTCGTTTCCTACGGCCCCGGGTACGACGGCCCAGTCGAATACAGCGTTGGTGACACGGTGCTGCGGGACGAGCGTTTCGCGTATGGCGACCTGATTCCGGTCGAGGAGACCGGCACGCCTCTGTAATTGCCGTGATCTCGCGCAAAGCGCGCTTCAGGAACTGATCGATTCAGTAGATTTCTCGAATGACGCGCATTGTCTCCTTTTTGCCCGCGGCCACTGAAATCACCTACGCCCTCGGCGCGGGCGCTGATCTCGTCGGTCGCTCTCACGAGTGCGACTATCCGCCGCAGGTGCGTTCGCTACCTGTCGTAAGCAAGCCCGCGCTCCCGCTCGATGGACTATCCCAGAAGCAGATCGACCAGGCCGTGGCTGCGCGCCTCGCAACGGGAGAAAGTCTTTATCAGGTGGACGAGAAGCTGCTCGAGGAGTTGCACCCCGACCTCGTTCTCACCCAGGACTTGTGTCAGGTTTGCGCGCCGTCCGGTAACGAGCTCAGTCGCGCGCTACGCGAAATGTCGCGACCGCCCGAGGTGCTCTGGCTGACGCCCCGCACCCTCGCAGAAATCGAACAGAACATTGTCGCGATCGGCGAGGCGACTGGCCGGCAGGAAGCCGCGCGGCAACTCGTCGAACAAAACCGGGAGCGTATCCGCAATGTGGTCGCGGCTGTCGGTCAGACTTCTCCCCGACGCGTGTCGTTTCTCGAATGGACAGAGCCACTCTTCTGTGCCGGTCACTGGGTGCCGGAAATGCTTGAAGCTGCAGGAGGAACAGATCCTCTTGCCCAGCCCGGCGCCGATTCGCGACGAATGACGTGGGATGATGTTACGGCGTTCGAGCCGGAGATAATCGTCGTGGCGCCCTGTGGCTACGGCTTGAAGGAAGCGATCACGGTCGCGAACCGACTCCCAAGACTCACGGATGCGGAAGTGTACGCCGTCGATGCGAACGCGTACTTTGCGCGCCCTGGCCCGCGTGTAGCGGAAGGGGTCGAACTACTCGCGCATCTCTTCCACCCCGACTTGTTTGCGTGGCCACACCAGCAGCAGTCCTGGGCAAAGATCAATTGAGCGATTCAGAGTCAGGAAGTGCAACTGGACAAGAGGTCAGCTTGAGCTGACTAAAGTTGGCAGCTATCAGCCTCAGAACGTCGGGACGCCACCGGTGGCGTGAGGG
>DASWCI010000178.1:0-1978 GCA_036390195.1 Gemmatimonadaceae bacterium | reverse complement strand
GCAGCGGACTATTTGACCGACGAGTCAGAAGCTTTGAGCCCGCGTTCCTCGAGCAACGCCTCGACACTCGGATCGCGACCTCGGAAGTTGCGATAGAGCGTGGCCGCATCCACAGTGCCGCCCTTCGACAAGATCATGTCTCGAAAGCGCGCGCCGTTCTCCCGAGTCAAGCCGCCGTGCTCGCGGAACCACGCATACGCGTCGTCATCCAGCACCTCACTCCAGGTGTACGCGTAGTAGCCGGCCGAGTACCCGCCATCCCAGATGTGCGAGAAGTACGTGCTGTGATAACGTGGCGGAACTTCAGGCACCGCGACGTTGAATCGCTGCAGCGATGCGGTCTCGAATGAATCGACGTCACTCGGCGTAGCACCGGCTGGAAGAGTGTGCCACGCAAAATCCAGCAGTGACGCTCCCAGAATCTCCGTCATCGAGAAGCCTTGATTGAAAGTGCGCGATTGCTTGATCTTGTCGGCAAGCGCGGCAGGCATCGACGCGCCCGTCTGATAATGCTTCGCGTAGTTGGCGAACACCGTTGGGTCGAGCGCCCAGTGCTCATTGAACTGCGATGGAAATTCCACGAAGTCTCGCGGTACGTTCGTACCAGAAAGGGTCGGATACTCCACGCGCGAGAACATCCCGTGCAGCCCGTGGCCGAACTCGTGGAACATCGTGGTTACATCGTCGTAGGTAAGGAGCGTGGGCTGTCCCGGCGCGGGCTTGGTGAAGTTCGCGACGTTATAGACCACCGGCTTCGTTCCCATGAGCCCCGACTGATCGACGAACTGATCCATCCACGCGCCGCCCTGTTTGTTGTCTCGCTTGAAGTAGTCGAAGTAGAACAGTGCCAGCGGTGATCCGCCCGCGTCGAACACCTCGAACGTTCGCACGTCCGGATGATAGACCGGAATGTCGTGCCTCTCCTTGAACGTGAGACCGTACAGTTTGTTGGCGGCGTAGAACACACCGTTCTGCAACACGCTGTTCAACTCGAAGTACGGCTTGATCTGCGACTCATCCAGATCGTACTTCGCCCTCCTCACCTGCTCGGCGTAATACTGCCAGTCCCATGGCTGCAGCTTGAAACCGCCGATCTGCGCGTCGATCAGCTTCTGCATATCGGCGGCTTCCGCTCGGGCGCGCGCAGTCGCCGGCGGAACGAGATCGGTCAGCAGCTTGATCGCGTTCTCCGGAGTCTTGGCGCCCTGAGTCGCCAACGAATACGCCGCCCAGGTCGGGTAGCCGAGGAGTCGAGCCTTGTCTGCACGCAGCTCGGCCATGCGGCGAATGGTGTTCCTGGTATCGTTGGTGTCGCTGCGTGAAGTACGGAGCGTCGAAAGCTCGAAGAGTCTCTGACGAACAGAGCGATTCTTCAGCTCCGCCTGCGCCGGCTGCTGCGTTGTGTTGCGCAGCGGAAGCGCCCACTTGCCCGCGAGCCCGCGCTGCTTCGCCGCTTCTGCCGCCGTCTGGATCTCCGCATCGCTGAGCCCGTCGAGTTGCAAAACGTTGTCGACGACCAAAGCGCCGGCCTTCGTAGCGGCGAGAAGCTTGTTCGAGAATTCCGTCGAAAGCTTCGACAAGTCCTGGTTGATTGAGCGCATGCGGATCTTGTCCGCCTCGGCGAGTTGCGCTCCGGCCCGCACGAAATCGCGGTTGTAGCGCTCGATCAGCGCCTTCTGCTCCTGCGTAAGATTGCTCGACTCGCGCCGGTCGTACACGTTCTTCACGCGGCGATAAAGCTGATCGTTCAGATAGATGGCATCGTTGTGTGCCGCGAGTTTCGGCGCCTCGATGTCCTGAATTTTCTGCAGCGTGTCGTTGGTATTGGCTCCGACGACTGCGGAGAAGGTCTTGGATGCGCGCGTGAGCAACGTGCCTGATTTCTCCATTGCGACGATCGTGTTCTCGAAAGTCGGCGGCGCCGTTTGCCTGGCGATCACGTCAATCTCGGCCAGCTGCTGTCGCATTCCCTCCTCGA
>DASWCI010000177.1:0-2888 GCA_036390195.1 Gemmatimonadaceae bacterium | reverse complement strand
GAAACCACTGTTGCCGAGCTTACGGCGCTGCTTGCTGAGGCGAAACGGGCGTTGGCGGAAGACAAGGCACGAGAAGCCGAGGCCCATGCGGTCGCATTGGAGCGCGCGCTTGGAAATCTGAAACCTGTGATGATCGAGTTTACCGATGTCTGCTGCGCGGCTGGCGCTGTGATTTCGGAACCAATGGGGATGGGCCGCACGCTGACCGACATTTTAAGGCACGTCGAGAGTGACACCGCGTATTATTCGGAACTCCTTCGCCAGCGTGCCGGGGCGCTGCGCCAGCCTCCTCCTGCTCCGACAGCGCCCAAGATGGTGAATTCCAATTCCCCGCCACAATAATCTAGGAAAATGCGAACATCTTCGGCGACCTGATCGGCAAGCTCGCCTGCCCTGAGCGTGTGTGGCCATGAGCGTAGGGCTGACTTGGAAAGTGATGTTACGTCGACGGGGGCATCGCGCTTATCATTATGCTGCGACCAAACGAGTTCCGCGTGTGCCGCGAAGAGGGGAAATCATCAATGTGCGCGACATCAATGGGAGATCGGTTAAAGCAGTCATCGAGCGCGCTAATCGTGAACAGAGCGGGCGAAGCGGGCTAAAATTGCGCGTATTCACCATCTATGCTGACGAGATTGAGACTTGATGCTCCGCGACGGCGCGATCATCTTCGGCGACCTGATCGGCAAGCTCGACGTGCGCGGGTCGAGCAAGGGCGGGCGATCGGGCAAGTACCGGCTCGCGGCGCTGATCGCGAGATACGGCCGCGCCTTCACGTGGATCGAGGAGATCACCGGGGACTGCCCGCGCAAGCTCGCGCGTCGCGACAGCGACCCGTGCGGCTTGATCAACAGCGAAACAGCATGTCCGAAATAGCCCGCTAACCGGACCTATGGTGGACATCGCGGAATCGACGCAAATGACCCGAATGTATGGTCCGGCCGTGCGTCGCAAGAGGTTTTCGTCGAGGTGGCGGTGAGCGGTCTTGCATCAATGTATCCGGCCTCTGATTGGAGCGGGCTTGTGCTCCCGGCCATCATGGATATCAGCGCGCGTGCGATCTCATTACCGGACATTGGGCGCTTTGATCAAGCTTATAGTACCGCTAAGGCGCTGACCAACGTTAGTCCCAAGAGTGCTTCGTTGATCAAAAAAACTCATACAGATCCAAAAATGATCGCACTTTGTTGCAATCCAATTTCGTTCGGCCGTACCTTTTAAAAAATACACTGACCCACCGTTTACCATAGTGATGTTCTATCTCTGACGCGATCGGAGCAAGATCAACGTAGCGATCCGCCGTACCCGAATGTCCACAATCGAGAAAGCCAATCCTTTCCTGGGCGTCGATCAGGATATTCGAAAATGTTGCATCGCCATGCACGACGACGGTGTCTTCTATAGGCGGGATTGTGTCGATGACACGTTGAAATAACTCTTCCGGCGTCAGCCCCAAATTCCCTTGATCGAACTCGGCCGGATCGACTTTCCCTTGACAAATTGCGGATCGAGCTCGTGCGAGCCGGACTGCGAGGCTCTCGTCAAAGGGGCACGACTCAATTTCCAGTGAGTGCAACGTCGAGAATTCACGCGCAAGCGCGGTAACGACCTTGCCTGGAGGCAGAGTGGAGTGCCCAACCAGTTCGCCAGGGAGAGCTGCCATGAGGATCGCGGCGACGTCCGGCTGCCAAAGCGTTCGCACTATGGGCGGGACATTAACCCCGTGCGAACGAAGCCAACCTGTCCGCACTATCTCTCGCGGGAGCTGTTCGGCGTCGGTACTGGTAGCAACTTTTAAAAACCGATCAGGCGAAATAGCTTTGTGAACACGAAATACCGAAGCGCCGCTTAGGCCTGACCGCACGGACTCAAGGCTCGCATTCGCAAGTTCGGATCGCCACGAGGCCGGAAGAAGCTCGATGGTGTCTATGCAACGCACTCAGAGTTGCGCCGCGCTGAATGTATCGCAGCTCGCCAGCGATCCCGACTTTAATCCGGTGGTGAACCAGCGCGTGCGCTGCTCGGCGGAGCCGTGGGTAAAGGCATCTGGCACGACATATCCGGTTGCTTGCCTCTGTAGTCTATCATCGCCGATGGCGGAAGCCGTCTTCAGCGCGGATTCAACGTCCCCAGGCTCCATGAACCTCCATTTCTCCTCTGCGTGGAAAGCCCAGACTCCAGCGAGGCAATCGGCCTGAAGTTCCACCCGCACCTGAACGTGGTTTGCTTCTACCTTGTCCAGCCCCTGTTGAAGCTGCCGTGCCTTGGGCAGGATGCCGAGCAGATTTTGCACGTGATGTCCGACTTCGTGGGCAATCACATAGGCTTCAGAGAACTGGCAAGTCTTGCTAGCAATGTCGCAGGCGTGAAAGCGTCGTTCAAGATCTTGAAAGAATGACGTGTCCAGGTAAACTTTTTGGTCGTTAGGGCAGTAGAACGGTCCCATTGCGGACTGAGCGGATCCGCAGGCCGAGCGTGTGGTTGCTCCCCCCTTTCCGCCCGCTGCCGAGCGGTGTGCCTTCACGTGCGTGGAGTCGATCATCTGCGTGTCTGTGGCTCGTCCATTTCCAGCAAGCTCCCGGAACAGATCTTCCCACACGCCGCGCCGCGCCCAGCGCACAAAGCGATTATAGATCGTTGTCGGAGGACCATACTCAGGCGGGCAATCGCACCAGCGACAGCCACTTTTCAGCACGTGCACGATGCCGCTGATGACGCGGCGATCGTCCGCTCGACGCCCCGTACATCCGTCGGCAGATGAGGTTCGATCCGATTCCATTGCTCGTCGCTCAGCCAAAACAGGTTCCTGCGCACGATCCCGGTCCCCTTCCAAAAACGAATCAGGACCGTATTGTCAGACCAGAAAAATTAATGAGTTCTGACCCTAG
>DASWCI010000176.1:0-12273 GCA_036390195.1 Gemmatimonadaceae bacterium | reverse complement strand
CGCCCGGGGAAGAGGTTCGCAACAATGGCAGCGCTGGGAGAGTTCACGGGCGGCTTGCTGTTTGCGCTCGGATTTCTTGGCCCGGTTGGTCCCGCACTGATGCTCTCCGGGATGATCGTCGCGATGATCACGGTTCACCGCAAGAATCCCTTTTTCGTTTCGACCAACGGGATCGAGCATCCTTTGATGTTCGCGACGGTCGCTGTCGGAGTGGCGCTGACCGGTCCTGGACGCTATTCACTCGACGAAGTGCTTGGGGACTTCAGACTGCTGACTCCGGCCGCAACCTGGATAGTTCTGGCGATAGGCGTCATCGGCGCACTCGCAACCCTTGCGATGAGACGGCCGGCGCCAACCGCGGTTTGATTTTGATCGCCGTGACGGGAGGCTCCGCAGGAAGTCGTCGACAACATTCTCCGGCGTGATAACATCACGATGACTGAACCCAGCCGGGCAGATTCGGAAGCGTCTGCGGTCATTGGTCATCGACAGATCCTGGTCGCATTCAGCGGTCTCGTCCTGGCGATGCTGCTGGCGGCGCTCGATTCCACTATCGTCTCGACTGCATTGCCGACCATCGTCAGCGAGCTCGGCGGACTCGAGCATCTGGCGTGGGTCGTCACCGGCTATTTGCTGGCGCAAACCATAGTCACGCCGATTTACGGCAAGCTCGGCGATCTCTATGGGCGAAAGATCGTGCTTCAGTCGGCGATCGTGCTCTTTCTAATCGGCTCCGCACTCTGTGGGTTGAGCCAGAACATGACCGAGCTAATCGTCTTCCGTGCCATTCAGGGGTTGGGCGGAGGCGGACTCATCGTCACGACGCAAGCGGTAGTCGGGGACATTGTGCCGCCGCGCGATCGTGGCCGCTATCAGGGAATCTTCGGCGCCGTCTTCGGACTGTCGAGCATCGCTGGCCCTTTACTCGGCGGCTACTTCACCACGCACCTGTCGTGGCGCTGGATTTTTTATATCAATCTGCCCGTCGGTATCGCTGCGCTAGCGGTATTGGCCGCGACGCTTCCATCCCTCTCACGTCGCGTGGCTCGCGCCATCGACTATACGGGCGCTGCACTGCTCGCGGTCATCCTTAGCAGCATCACTCTTCTCTCGGATCTCGGTGGAACGGCGTACGCGTGGTCATCTCCGTTGTTGATTGGGCTAATCGTCATCGCGCTGGTGTCTCTCGTGCTCTTCGTCCTGATCGAGCGCAAGGCCGCGGAGCCGGTTCTGCCGCTGCACCTTTTTCGGCAACAGACATTCGTGATCACATCCGCCGTCGGTCTGATCGTCGGCTTCGCACTGTTCGGATCGGTCACCTACTTCCCGCTCTATCTTCAGGTGGTTAAGGGAGTGACTCCCACCGCGTCTGGCATGCAGATGGTGCCAATGATGGGTGGAATGCTGGTGACATCTATCATGTCCGGACAACTGATCAGTTGGACGGGGCGCTACAAAATCTTTCCGGTGCTCGGTACCGCGGTGATGATCGTGGGATTGTTTCTGTTGTCGCGGCTCACGCCGCAAAGCACCAATGCCGCCGCCTCACTCATCATGCTCGTGCTTGGCATTGGACTCGGAATGGTGATGCAGGTGCTGGTAATCGCGGTGCAGAACGACGTCGACTACCGCGACCTCGGCGTCGCGACTTCCGGAGCGACGCTATTTCGGTTGATTGGCGGATCTCTCGGCACCGCGATTCTCGGCGCAATCTTCGCGGCTCGATTAGCGGTGAATCTGGCTCGTTTGCTTCCTGCTGGTGCTGCGGCAAGTGAAGCAACGCACAACATGAGCGTGCAAGCGCTGCTGCGACTTCCGGCGTCCGCGCGGGGTGCGTACGCGGAAGCATTCACCGACTCGCTCGGAACGATATTTCTTGTCGCCACCGTCGTATGCGCGATTGGATTCGTCCTCGTTTGGCTTCTCCCCGAGAGGCCGCTTCGAGCGACTGTTGCGGCGAGCGCGCGTGAAACGGGGAACGAGGCCGGCGAGGCATTCGCCCGCCCATCGGACGAGGACGCCGTCGTTGCGCATTTGTACGCAACGCTTTCTTCGCTCGCCGATCGCGATGTGCAGCGCGCGCACATCGAGCAAATTGTCGCGCGCGCGGGGGAGACGCTGAGCCCACTTGCGGCGTGGCTGCTGGTCCAGGTCGAGGAGGAACCGAAAGTGTCACCCTTCGAGCTTGCCCGGCGCCGCGGCATTCCCGCTGAGCGCGCGCAGGGTGCACTCGAAGAACTACGCAGACGCGGGCTGGTGACGATACCGCGGCCGGACAGCTCGATGCACTCGCAGCTTACCGCCAATGGATGCCAGGTGCTCCAGCGGCTGGTCTCGGCCCGACGCGCACACCTGGAGGAGCTGGCGGAAGAATGGGATCCTGAACACGGGGTCGAGGCCGCGAGTTACCTGCGGAACGCGGTGCGGGATCTCGTTCCTGATGTCAGGCGAATCGGCTGATTCGACGGAGTCGACTACAACAACTGCAACTGAACAAGACGTCAGCCTGAGCTGGCTAGCCGTTAGCCATCAGGCTCAAAACGTCGGGACGCCACCGGTGGCATCATGGCACAGGCAGTTGACTGTGCTCTGATTCGCTCGAGCGCCCATGCGGCGTGTTCGGCGACCAGCGGCTCGGGATCATTGAGCGCCGCAACTAGAGTGGGCACGTCGTCGACTGTTCCAACGTTGCTGAGTGCTATGGCCGCATTGCGCGCCAGACCGCGCCGCTTGGCCCGTTTCATTGGCGACCCTTTGAAATCCCGGCGGAAGGATTCGTCATCCAAAGCCAGGATTCTTTTCGCGATCGCTCGCGTGTCTCCCACCAGGATATCGCGCGACAGGAACGCGTTCTCAGAAGATTCCTGGGAGAATCGGACATTCCACGGACACACGTCCTGGCAGATGTCGCAGCCGTAAATGAGGCTGCCGATCGACTCGCGTTGGTCCGGAGGGATCACGCCCTTCGTCTCGATTGTGAGGTAGGAGATGCATTTTGTCGCGTCCAGCACCAGCGGCTCGACGAAAGCATCGGTAGGACACGCATCGAGACAGCGAGTACAGGTACCGCATCGATCTGCCTCGAACGGTGCGTCGGCCTCGAGATCGAGTTCGACAAGCAATACGCCAATGAAGAAAAATGATCCGAGGCGCGGATTGATCAGATTCGTGTTCTTGCCAAACCAGCCCAGTCCTGCGCGACGCGCTAGATCGCGCTCGAGAACTGGGCCCGTGTCGACATAAGCCTTGCCGCCAATCCGGCGCCCGAGCTCCGACTCCAGCCATCGGTGCAATTCTTCGAGCCGCGCCGTCATGAGATCGTGATAATCGTCACCACGTGCGTAACGGGCGATCGGTCCACTTGGCGCGCGACCGCCGTAATTCAAGCCGACAACAATCGCGTTCGTCGCCCCGAGGACAGGAAGTCTCGAATTGCGACGTTTCTCTGCGCCGCGGGTGAGATAGTCCATCTCGCCAGCGTAGCCGCGCTCGATCCAGTCGTCGAACGCGTCGGCAGTTTCCATCGGGCCGAGCGAGGTGATTCCCACGAGATCAAAGCCCAGCCCGTACGCCTGCGCCTTCAGCAGTTCTTCGAGCGCCAGCTCTCCGGCAGTATCCGTGATCACTCGTTTACGCTTGCCCAGCGGGCATAACGCTCGACGTCAGTTGCCGAGGGCACGGCATTGTAGTCACCATAAGCGGTGTACATGCGCCAGCGGAGATAAGTGGGATCGGGCAACGGCAGAAATGGAAACTGTCGGTACCAGGTGTTGGACCTGAACCGCCATGTAATCCGGATCAAATCCACCGCCAGCCGCGGACGGCGTATCGTCCGCAATGCCAGTCGGAGCGCGAGTCGTAGCCACGGCATGACACTCCTAATATATAGAAGGCGTGATGCCACACTCCGACACGCATGTGCTGGGTCTCATCGCCGACACTCACGGGCTCGTACGTCCGGGTGTGCACGAGGCGCTGACTGGGGTGGAACTCATTCTTCACGCTGGCGATGTGGGCGGCTCCTCCATTTTGGAAGAGCTGCGCATCATTGCGCCGGTGAAGGCGGTTTTCGGCAACATCGATGCGCCCGGCGAGTCGGATCTAACGGAGGAAATCCTGATTGACCTCGATGGTGTGCGCGTGCACGTAAGTCATGGGCACGAGGTGGGAAGTCCGACGCCGGCGAAGCTGGCAGCTCGGTACGATGCGGATGTCATCATTTACGGCCACACGCATCGGCAACTGGTCACGCGGTTAGATGGAAGACTGTTCGTGAATCCGGGAGCAGCGGGCCCGAAGAGGTTCAATCTTTCCCCGAGTGTGGGAAGGCTGACCATATCGAACGGAAGTGCGGAGGTGGAGATAGTTGACCTCTCTTGAGTTGATGACGGAGGAAGTTCAGGTCTGGGTCGCTTCGCTCGATGTGAGTGACGATCGCTACGATGCTCTCGCACGGTTGCTGCCCGCCGAAGAGAAAGAGCGCGCAGTTGCGCTGACACCTGTTGCGGCACGGCGATTCGTGGTTGCGCGCGGAATTCTGCGCAGCCTTCTGGCGGGATTTACCGGCACTCCGGCGGAAAAGCTGCGGTTTGCGTACGGTAATTCCGGAAAGCCGGTTCTCATCGGCCGCGACGGCATCCAATTCAATATTTCGCACTCTGCCGATCTCGGACTTTTCGCGTTTGCGCCAGATCGTCCGGTCGGCGTCGATGTAGAGAACGAGCGACCGGTGAGACGCCTGCTCGACGTCGCTCAGCGTTTCATGTCGGAAGATGAGCTGCGGTCGTTGATCGACACATCGCCCGAAGAGCGAAATGGAGCATTTCTGAGATCTTGGGTTGTGCGCGAAGCGCGGCTTAAAGCGGAAGGAAAGGGCGTGTGGTCGGGATCGGAGAACCTGAATCCGCGCACGAATCTCACTCACAGGCTCTTCACTCCCCGACCCAGGTATATTGCGGCGGTCGCGGCGCCCGACTCCGATTGGCGACTCTACACATGCGCAATGAAGGATTAGTCGGTGCCACCAGGTCGTTCACCTGAGGTAGGCTGTATCTCGCGGGCAGCCGTCATGCCGTTACCGAGCCCAGCTTTGCGCTCGTCGTGCACAGGCCCCTTATTAAAGATGACGTGGCCGCAGGGCACCGCCACCGGATTGTGGCGCAGACAGCTGGATTCGTGTCGACGAGGAGGTAGGATGCGGAAAATTCTTGGTTGGTTTGGTGCATTGACTTTGACGCTGGCCATTTCTTCCTGCGGTGGCGGGGGGGCAACCTCTCCCGGCGGCGGCGGCGGGGGTGGCGGCGGCGGTGGCGGCGGTGGGGGTGATAGCAATTGTCCCGCAGGCACTTTCTGCATGGGTTCCTCGTCATTCACCACCACGGCGAGCACCACGCAACCGGTGACTCTGACGGTAGCTACCAACACAGCGGTGACCTGGACCAACAATTCTGGGGTCGACCACAACGTCACCTTCGACACGCCCGCTTCCGCGCTGGCGGTCGGCAATGGCAGCTCAGGTAACATTCCGCTGCATGGATCCGGCTCGAATGAACGTCAGTTCGCGGCGGCTGGTAGCTATCCGTTCCACTGCACGGTTCACGGTACGGCGACCACCGGGATGCGCGGCAGCGTGACCGTGCAATAGCCAGCACTTCGGCGGCTAAAAGAAGGAATCTCCATCAAGGGTTTTCGGTGGAGTGATGCCGAGTGCTGCGAGCGCACTCGGCATCACATCTACGGTCCGCCGCGGCGTGCCCGTCGGGGCACGATTCAATAACAGAGGCACCAGCATGTGCTCGCGATGCAGAGCTCCGTGCGAAGAGACGTGCGGGATCGGCTCGTAGCGCGCGCGGTAATCCCAATCTCTCGCTGCTGAGAGTACGATGTCGCCGCTGCGTGGCGACGAGATCAGATGCGCGATCTGGACGAGGCCATCAGGGTAATCACTTTCGATCGTGGCGTCGTAAGCATCGCTGTCGTCGAGAGCACTATGCTCTCCGATTCCGAGCGGGTCACCGGTTATCGGCGCGTATGTATAGCTCGACTCCTGCCACGTAAGACTCGCGGAGCCTCGGCCTGGTGCTCGGATCTCGCACGAACGAGAGCTGGTTGGAAGAATCAACAGGTCCACTGACGGACGCTCGAGAAGTTTGTCAGCGAGCTCATTCCATTTTTCACCGAGGGAAGGCCACCAGGGCCTGGTCTTCTGGTCGAGGTCGAGGTAGAGGTGCGTCATTGCGTTCCCGCTGACCATTACCGCGACGTCGGCCGATGCGTTGAACGCCCACGGATGGGCGAGCGTGCTGTAGCCCCACTCGGTCAATAGTGCAACGAGGTCCTCGTGCTCGAGGATGCGAGAATGACCGTGATCGCTTCCCACCCAGAGATGCATCCTGTTCCACCTTCCATCCCGCTCGGCGTCGGAGCGAATTTCAGCGACAGTGTCATCGACGATCCGCATTGCGTCGATAACGATCGGTGCGTTGTGACCTTGGGCGTGAGAAGTCTTGTCGATTCCAGTGAGAGCAATGAAGGCGAATCGCATTCGCTCAGTGCGCAGTCGTCGCGCTGCTTCCCCTCCCACCTGACGGTCGATCTCGAGCCAACCGCGCACATTGCCGCGAAAGTGAGTCGCGGCTGCACGCACTACGAACGCCGGGCTCTGACCGATGCGCTCGCGACGTCGAAGACCTCGCCCGATAACGCTCAGCGCGCCGACGCTCGGCTTGGCGAGCTCGAAGATTGTCGGAGAAGCGCGATCGATGTCGCGATCCACAAACCGCATCTCGGCGCCTACGTAACTTCTCGAATGTCCCGGAAGCCGCGCGACGCGCCGAGAGCGGTCGTACCACCGCAGCCCGGGCAGGCCGACGCTCCCCGGATATCTTCCCATCAGGAACGGCGCGTAGGCCGGACCAGTCACCGACGGAAATGCGGACGTAATAGTCGAGAGCTGTCCTTCGTGGCGCAGTGCGGCGAGCGCAGGCAGCTCACCGCGGTCCATGGAGAGAGCGAGAACATCCGGTCTCACTCCATCGGCTATTATCATCACGACCTGCATACCATCACCTGGCGGGCTTTGTGCAGACGCACGCAACTTTAGTTTCCCAATGAAGAGAGCGGGCAGCGTCGTTTCTTTGTCGGTTCGAAGATGGTTCGCTGAAGCCCGCAACAGTTGCCAAAAATGAAGAACAGAAAAGATAAAGCTGGCGCCGGACCAACGAGTTCGGGGGGAAGTCGCGCAAATTCAATGCGGGGTCGCACTGCCGGCGGAAAGAAACTCAATCCAGAAGTATTGGCGTCAGCAGAGCAAAAAGCTCTGGAAGGGCTGAAGCAGCGGACCGAGGAAGGGCACCTCAAAGCGGGAAGAACTCCACCGTCGCAGCAAGGTCCGGGAAAGCTCACGACTGTAACGCGAAGAATTGACGACGCGATTCGCGACTCCGCGCCGGTCACCGAAGACGAAAAGCTCCTCCAGCAGACAGGTCCCCGACTCGACTTCACCCGAACAGACCCGTGGCGCGTGCTGCGCATCATGGGAGAGTTTATCGACGGCTTCGACACGCTTGCCTCGGTCGAGAAAGCAGTAACGATTTTCGGTTCGGCGCGGATCGGTCCCGACGATCCGCATTACGAAGCAGCGGTCGAAACCGCGCGTCTACTGGCGGTGGCCGGGTTCGACATCATCACTGGTGCCGGACCCGGCATTATGGAAGCGGCAAACAAGGGTGCGCAACTGGGGGGGAGCCGCTCGATCGGGTGCAATATTGAGCTCCCGTTCGAGCAGGGCGCTAACCCGTACCTCGACACGCTCATCCACTTCAAGTACTTCTTCGTCCGCAAGACGATGTTCATCAAGTACTCGGTGGCGTTCATCATCTTCCCTGGTGGATTCGGCACCCTCGACGAGCTGTTCGAAGCACTCACACTCATTCAGACGGGCAAGATCTACCGCTTTCCTGTCATCCTTTTTGGCCGCTACTATTGGGCGGGGCTGCTGCGCTGGCTGCAGGCCCGCTGCCTGAGCGAGGGGAAAATCTCCGAGGGCGATCTCGATCTGATGCTCGTGACCGATGATCCGGCCGAGGCTGCCAAGGCGATCATCTCGGCGTACAAATCACTGGGCAAGACCGGCGGACAGCAGTTCGACGAACTCGTGGAAGTACGCGATGGCAAAAGGTCATAAGAATGACGGAGAGGACAGAGAGCGCGGCGGCTTCAAAGCATCGCGTCACGGAAAAGCATCGGCGGCGGGACCCAAGGCCCAACAAAAACTCGCGGCGGAGGAGCGCGAGAAGCGCGGAGTACAGCACACCGCGCACGAGGCCAGCCGTTTCCTCAAAGGACAGCGCATCGATCCCCGTCGGATCAATGGTCAGGAAACTGTCGCTGATCTGATCGAGGGCACCTACCTCGCTTACAACGCTGCTCGACTGCGTGAGGCGTGTCAGCTCTTCACGGAGAAGATGCTCGAGCCCGATGTCACAGTAGGACTTTCAATCACCGGCGCGCTTACGCCGGCTGGGCTGGGAATGTCGGCGCTCATTCCTCTGATCGAAGGAGGATTCGTCGACTGGATCATCTCGACGGGCGCCAATCTATACCACGATACTCATTTTGGTCTCGGGCTCGCCATGCACCGTGGCAACGCACGGGAGTCCGATGTGGTTCTCCGTGAAGAAGGAGTCGTCCGCATTTACGACATCTTCTTCGACTACGATGTCCTTCTCTCAACGGATGCGTTTTTTCGGAAGATCATCACGGGAAAAGAATTCCAGCGGCCGATGTCGAGTGCGGAGTTTCACAATCTAGCCGGCAAGTACGTTCACGAGCGGGAGAAGGCGATTGGTATCGGGCAGAAATCGCTGCTCTCTGCGGCTTACTCGGCTGGTGTGCCCATCTATACGTCGTCGCCAGGTGATAGCTCGATCGGAATGAACATCGCGGCGCTTGCTCTTGACGGCAACAAGTTGATCCTGGATCCGAATCAGGATGTAAACGAGACTGCGTCGATCGTCCTCGACGCCAAGCGCGGCCGAGGTAAGAGTGCGGTGATGATTCTGGGCGGAGGAAGCCCAAAAAATTTCATGCTGCAGACAGAGCCGCAAATCCAGGAGGTTCTGGGGATCGACGAAAAGGGCCACGATTACTTCCTGCAGATCACAGATGCGCGGCCGGACACCGGGGGCCTTTCCGGCGCCACACCGGCCGAGGCGGTGAGCTGGGGAAAGATTGATCCGGACCGGCTGCCTGACGCGGTGGTCTGCTACCTCGACTCGACGGTCGCGCTTCCGCTTTTGACGTCCTACGCATTTGCGCGGCACGAGCCGCGGCCACTAAAGAGGCTCTTCGACAGGCGGGAGGCGATGATGGCGACGCTGCTTGAGGAGTATCAGAAATCATCGGCCGAGCCGGCGGCGATAGATCACACTGATTCGAAGCTCCCGCAGCACAGATAATCTCGGCGTTGAGGCGGGGCGCTGGTCACCGACATCCACAGAACTGAAGCGGGCAGCGTAGAGCTTTGCAGCTACCTAGCTGGGAGCGTTTATAGGAACCGAGTCCACAATACCAGACGCGGAGGGTTGACGCTCTGAGCTAAGCAGCTTAGCGGCTCTACGCTCCCCGCTTCCGTTCTGTGATTGCCAGCTTGCCCCGGAGTCCCTACCTTGAAAGCAGCGGGCGCCCGGCCTTCCATTGCGGTCGGGCGCTCGTTTTTCGGTAAACTCGCCGAGATCCCCAGGAAAAAGCTCGAGTCGTATGATCGACAAACTCAAGAAAAAACTCGGAGACGAAGCCGAGCGTCTTCAGCGCGAGCTGAACGTCACGCTGCCGCAGGAGATTCGCAAAGCCGTCGAACTCGGCGATCTCCGCGAGAACAGCGAGTACAAGGCTGCGCTGGAACGGCAGCAGTTCGTGCAGGCGAGGCTGGGTCAGCTGCGCCAGCGCCTTAGCAAGCTGTCGCAGATCGACGTGTCCCAGATCCCCGCCGATAAGGTTGGTCTCGGATCACAGGTCGTTGTCCAGGACGAAAAAACCGGCGAGCGTGAGAGCTACAGTCTGGTCTTCGGCGATTCCGTGGAGTTCGAGGAAGGACATGTGAGCATGTCGTCGCCCATCGGTAAAACTCTGGTGGGGAGAAGCGTCGGTGAGACCGTAGTGCTCAAGCTTCCGGCCATGACTCGGCGCCTCAAGATCATCGAGCTCAAGACGATACACGACGCCGCATAAGCAATCGCGCGGCGATCAGTCGGCTCCGCTCGCCGCCTATTTGGAGTCGTCCACCGCTTGCCGCCGGCAAAATGCTTGTTGCGCACTGGATGGCCCTCTACCGTCCCTGTGAACAGGCAAGAGGCGGTTTATCATGAAGATCGTTTTTGTAGTCCTCGTGGTCGCATCACTCTATGGCTGCGGAGGCGGATACGGCAGCACCGCGCCGACGAACCAGGGTGTCAACACTCCTCCGGCAGCCAACGGGATTTCCGTCAGCAACAACTACTTCAGTCCGGCCGCGAAGACTGTCGCCGTGGGAACGACGGTGCAGTGGGCGTGGAATTCGTGCACGGGTGATTCATACTCCGGGCAAACCTGCACGTCACACAGCGTGACGTTCGACGATGGAACCGGGTCGCCGACGCAGGATCAGGGAACGTTCAGCAAGATGTTCAACGCCGCAGGAACCTACAACTATCACTGTTCGGTACATGGAACAGCGATGGCGGGAAGCATCACTGTCCAGTAACCCGCTCGCTCACCCGTGAACGGTCGTTCGGGCTCTATGGTTTGAAGAGATCTCGAAGCAACATTTCGGACGTCCCGAACGATCGCACCGCTCTGTCACCTCCGCGTCAACCACCTCTGCCACGAGGGAAGTGACGGCTGCACAGACGCAGTGATCTGCTTCAACGGCTCGCGAAAGCGGACATGCGCGACCAACAATACGATACGCCCGGCCGGATTTCTGGACTGATGTTACTCCGCCAAGGGCGTTGAGCAGGTCCGAAGCACCCGCCACGCGGGATGAAAGCGAGCCAGCCGATTGCCCGAAGCCCCGTGCGAGTCGTTGCCCGACCCGCTTTAGGAACGCTACCAGCTGTGGGCTCGACATCCCCTCGCGCAGCTCCGTCAGGGTTGCGAGCAGGACTGGTGCGTAGGCGCGCGAGAACGCTTGCTCACCTTCGGGGCTCAAGGAGTAAAGGAAAGCGGGTTGTCCGACTTCCCCCAACCTCCGGACTCCTTCCTTGCGTACGGTTCCCGCGCGCTCGAGCGCGTCGAGATGAAAGCGCACTGCATTGTCGGTCACGGCCAGGTGATTGGCGAGATCATCAACGGTCCTGGCTTCCTCCCGCAGCAGGGCTAGCAGTCGCGTGCGCGTCGCATCGGCGCGCTGGTTCGAAGATCGGCTTCGCATTTCAGTCATCTGCCAGGAGTTTAATGCCGTTCACCAGATAAGTCAAAGCAAAACTTGACTTATTCAAGGGAACGGGATAACCTCGAGTGACAGCTCATTCACCCGTTCGATCCTTTGGAGGTTATCGCATGACTTCGCAGAATCGCAGCGTTCTCAGATATGGTGCCCTCACAGTCTTGGCAGTGACCCTCGGAATCCCTGCTGCGGCTAAATCCCAGACCAGTGCGCCCAAACTCGACGATCCCACAATCGTCGCAATATTCGATGCCGCCAATTCGTATGATATGGAGACGGGCTCCCTCGCGGTCAGTAGGGGCCACTCGCAGGCAGTTCGGGATTTTGGGGGCATGCTGATTCGAGATCATCAGAACGTGAGGCAGCAGGGCCGAGATCTCGCGACGTCGCTCGCGGTAACACCGACGCCACCTCCGCATTTCGCTCTCGCCAAAGCACACGCCGCCGCGATGCGATCGCTCCGCACGCTCACGGGAAACGCGTTCGACCGTGCTTTTCTGAAGCAGGAAGTCGATTTTCACAACGCAGTCATTGATGACGTGACTCACACCTTGCTGCCGGCGATTCAAAACGCCCAGGTGAAAGACCTGGTGACCAAGGTTGCGCCAGCTTTCGTGGCGCATCGTGACCGTGCCCAAAACCTTCTCGACGGACAGAAGTGACAGGGAACTCCGATGAGCTGACTGGCCCGGATCTGACTAAGGGCATTGAGATCAGCACTGTTCGTGCTGGTCAGCTCATTGCTGGTCACGCGTTCGGTGAGCCCGTTCTACTCGTTCACGTCGAGCCGAACTGGTTCGCCGTTGGTCGAAAGTGCACGCATTACGGAGCGCCTCTCGACCAGGGAG
>DASWCI010000175.1:0-1852 GCA_036390195.1 Gemmatimonadaceae bacterium | reverse complement strand
CGAGCTCTGAAGCCGAACCGAGTCCTGAGCGAATTGAGGTCCCCTTGGTCGTGCCGCAGCCGTGCGCAGCAGACGCAGAGCTGTCTCCGCTGAATCGGTCCAGCGACGCACGATCATCCAGCCATCGAAGAGGACGTCCGTCGGCGCCGTCGCGAGCAGTCGCGCCCCCTCGTTTTTCAGCGCCGGATCGCTGAGAGCGTCGAGTAGCTGAATGCCGGCCGCGTGCTGTCCACCCGGATTGTGCGCGAGATACTCGCGCGCGGCAGTACGCCCTTCGGTCGCGCCGCCGAGCGTGTACCCGAGCTCGACGAGATGGATGTAGGCGGGCGAAAACGCGGAATCGAGCGTGATCGACCGCCTGAACGCGTCGCGAATACTCTCTTCGCTGACGTCGAAGATGCTTCCGTACCCATAATGGAAGCGCGCTTCCCCGACCACGTACCACACTTCGGGGTCGTCGGGATACCGCTTCGCGGCCGCACTCACAGTCGCGAACAATCTTCTCGCCAGTCGCCAGTTCGGAAGATTCGGATCGCCGCCCTGGAGCGCCGAGCTGAGAGAATCCGCTGTGATCAGGAGGCTGTCTCGGGGGGCCAGGCTGCGAATGCGCGACCCTGCGCGGAGTGCGAAGGCACGAGCAGCCGAGTCAGTCTCACTGGCGTGCCACGCCGTAACCTGTCCGGCTCGTCTCAGCGCCAGGGCGAAACCGGTGTCGATCGCAATTGCCCGGGCATAGGAAGCTTCCGCGGAATCCCACGATGTTCTGCGATAGTACTGCTCGCCCTGAAGAAAAGCTTTGAGGGCGAGAGCGGAATTGGAGCCGATTGACGTCGAGCGGACTGCGCCGATCCGGTGTCTCTTGCCTAGCTCACTGAGGACATTGACGGTGAGACGATCGGCCGCTTGCTCGACGCTGCCGGCGAGCGCGTCTTCATCGACCAGCACCGAGTCGGTCGACGCATCCACCAATCCGTAGTGCACCCGCACCGAATCCCCGATCGACGGTACGAGGTAACCGTAAATCGCATACTTCGCCTTCGTGTCGCGCGCCAACTGCTCTGCCGGGTTGCGATCCGACCGAGTGCCGGTTTTCCAGTTTCTGATCGCCAGTGTCGGAGAGACCGTGCGCAGAGGTCCGGCACCGTCGATGTTGCGCGCCAGTAAATCCACCATGCCCTCGTGCCACAGCTTGAGATCGGACGTATTCGCATCGAATGGAGCCACGACAACGGTGACAGCTTCCGGCGCGCCGGCTGGAACGTGCGTTCGTGCGTAGAGTCCGACGGCCACCGCGAAGAGAACCAGCAACACACCCGCCGCAATCTTTCGCTTGGAGATTCTCCGCAAACTGCGCACGCTGATCGCGCGGGAAATTCTCGAGAGCGGTGGCGCGTGCTCCGCGCACGCGACGCCGAATTCTGTCGCATTCTGGAATCGGTCAGCAGGATCTTTCTTGAGAGCTTTCTCGATGGCGCGGCAAAGTGGGATCGGAATATCGTCGCGCAGATAATCGAGCCGCGGCGGGGGCTGGGTCAGATTTGCGGCGAGGATCGCCTGCGTGGTTTCGCCCTTGAATGGAGGCGAGCCTGCCAGCATCTCATGACCGACGACGCCGAGCGAGTAGATATCTGCGCGGTGATCGACATCGGTCCCGCCGAGTGACTGTTCGGGTGCCATGTAGCCAACGGTGCCCATGGACATTCCCGTGCGGGTGATCCGCGAGTGCGGTGCTTCGCCGGGCAACGTGAGCGCGGCAGCGATACCAAAATCAGCGAGTATCGCGTGGCCATCCTGAAGAAGGATGTTTTCCGGCTTGATGTCGCGGTGAATTACCCCCTGCTTGTGCGCGTAC
>DASWCI010000174.1:0-11751 GCA_036390195.1 Gemmatimonadaceae bacterium | reverse complement strand
AGAGCGGGCGCGCCCTGAATGCGCTGGTGAATCTCTTCAGCGACGGCGCGGAAAAGGTGCGTGAGGCCGCGGTCGCTGCGGTTGGACACATGGATTCGACGAGCGCGGTTCCCGCTCTCATTCGGGTCCTCCGCCAGGATGCCTCGCCTGCTGTACGCAGAGTCGCAGCCTGGGCTTTGGGAAATCTCGAGGCACGAGAGGCTGTAGACGCACTTGGCAATGCGCTGGCGCGTGACGCCGACGCGCGCGTTCGGGAGATGAGCGCGTGGGCATTGGGCAACATCGAGGACCGGCGCGCAATTGCTGCCCTTGGTACAGCAGCTCGTGGTGACGTGGAGGATCGCGTGCGCGAGACTGCAGTGTGGTCTCTCGGAAATATCGAGGACCGTTCCGCGATGGAAGTTCTCAACGCTGCTACCAGCGATCGCAGTTCGAACGTGCGTGGAACCGCTGCCTGGGCAATCGGTCAGATGGACGAGAACGGCGCGAAGGCACCCGCCGGATTGCTGCGGCTGCTGAATGACGAAAGCGCTGACACACGTCTCAAGGCCGCGTGGGCGCTTGGGCAGCTTGAGGATCCGGGAGCACTTCCCGCCATTCGTGACGCCCTGAAGAATGAAAAGAACGATCGCGTGGGCAAAGCGCTCATTCGCGCGCTGATGAAATCGGGCGAGAGCTCGCAGGCAACACTGACTGAGCTTCTGAGCTCGCCCGACCCACAGGTTCGCGAAGCAGCCGTGCGCGGGATCGCTGGCGCGCGCTCATTCGATCCGTGGCCCTGGCCGTGGCCCCGCCCGCGTCCATTTCCGTGAGATCGACTATGCGAACGATCAGAGCTTGTCTTGCCGTTCTCGCGTTGGCCTGCGGGGAGCCGACAATTACTGCACCCGCTCCCGCGACGTCGGCATTTCGCGGAGAAGGTGAACCGAGTCGAAAGAATTCGTACTCCATCAATGCCGCGGAGAACACGATATTCGTGAAGATCGTTCAGGTTCGCGGCGAGAGTGGCGAGCCGATCCACGCCTTCATCCGCAAGATGTTCGTGAGCGCGGACTCAGCGCGGGCAGAGCGGCTCGTGATCGACTTGCGGTCGATCTCCGGCAGTGATATCCGTTTAACGGTGCCGCTCATAAAAGGTGTCGCAACACGTCAGCGCTTTGCCCAACTGGGGGGTTTGTTCGTAGTCGTCGGCGATGAGAGTTTCTCGCCGAGTCAGAGCACCGCGACGCTGTTGCAGCAGTATGCGAATCCGATTTTCGTACGACAGCCACCGGGCTAGATGCGCCGAGCCTTCGTCTGGCTGTTGACGCTGTTTGTCTTCGCCGAAGCGCGGTCATCCTCGGCGCAGTCGTCCGACAAACTGGCCTCCTGTCGCGATCGCCAGCCGGCGATGCGGAACGCGCTTGCCGATATCCAGCGACGACAGCGCAATGTTGGCTTGAGCGCCATCGTCATGCTCGGCGGAGAAACAGTACTTGCAGAGAATCTGGGGTACGCCGATCTCGAGCATCGAGTTCCGGTAACCGGCGAGACGCGCTTTGGCGTAGCCAGCATTACCAAGGCGTTCACGGGACTCTCGCTTCTGAAACTGCATGAAGCGAGACGTATCGATCTAGATGCTCCGATCCAACGTTACGTTCCTGCATTTCCGGTCAAAGCGGGCGGAGTTATCACACCGAGGCTATTAGCCGCCCACCTCGCCGGCATTCGTCACTGGGGCCAGGAAAGAAACGCCGCGCTTTACGCACGGCACTTTCACGACGTTGACGAGATCCTTGCGCTGTTCAAAGATGATACTCTGATCGCACCGCCAGGCACGAGGCCGAGCTACTCGAGCTACGGCTACAATCTGATCGCGGCGGCGATTCAGTCGGCGTCAGGAGTGAAGTATCAGGACTTCGTCAACCGCGAGATTATTTCGCGCCTGGGTCTGAAGAACACCGGCTTCGATGACGTCCGGCACGTGCTGCCGAATCGCGCGCGCCGGTATTCGTACTACGATCCGTGGACCTTCGCGGTCGATTCCACCGCAGTCTTTCGCGTGCCCGACTGGGACTACAGTCACAACATGGCCGGCGGTAACATGTACTCGACGGCCGCTGATCTGGTGCGCTTTGGGAGAGCAATCGAGCAACCGGGGCTTCTCTCGAAGGAATCCCTCGAGCTTCTCTACCGACGTCCAAAGGTTGGGTCAGTTGAGGCGACGATGAGTTTCGGCTTTTACGTCAGCGACTCGACCGCACCGCACAAGCTGCTGAACATCGGCGGCTCGAACGCAGGGCTGCAGGCCGGATTGTTCGTCTACCCAAACGACGATCTCGTGATAGCAGTTTTGTCGAACACCTGGGGAATCGGATCCAACTCCGGAGAGATGAACGGCGTGCTGCTCTCGCGACTGGCGGCCATCTGCATGGGTTGGCCGGAGCCGCCACCCGTAAAGTGAGAACGGCGATTGGAACTGCAACCCGAACTGCAACCTTACTGCAACTGAACGGGCGGGAGGCGTCAGCGGAGCAGGCGTCAGGTTAGCGGTTACGACGTCGGGACGCACCTGCTCGTAGTACGGCACAAGCAGTTGCTTATTGTCCGAAGGGCGCCAATAACGTCCCGACGTAGTGACCTCACGCCTCGTGCCTGCGCCGCTTACGCCTCCTGCCCGTTCAGTTGCAATTATCAGTTCGACTTCAGCGCTCGCCGCAGCACGACCCCATCGATCCTCTCACTAGGCTTGACGCCCGCAATTTCAGCGAGCGTTGGCGCAATATCGACAGTTCGCACGAATTCGGGGTAGCGCCCCGGCGCGAACCACGGACCCGCAAAGATGATGGGCACGTGGGTGTCATAATCGTACGGCGAGCCGTGGGACGCGACATTGCCGCCGAAAGTACTGAACGGCGTCAGCGTGATCACCATCTCGACGTTGCTCTGAGCCGGGAATTGGTGGACCCAGCGCCGAGCGATCGGATCGTTGATGGTGTCGCCGTGAAGCAGATCCCGGAATCGGTCGATTCTCCCGATACCCGGAAGCGTCTTTGCCTGCAGCGCAAAAACGGCCAGCACGCTATCGAGTCCAGCCGCGCGTTTTTGCAGCGCATTTCGATCCGCAAGCACGATCTGCTGTTCGAGACTGACACGGGTCGTGTCGATCCTCGCAGCGGCAACCAAAGTTCGCAGGCCCGCCGCCAACGCCGCCGCATTGACCCGTACCGGCGTCGGCTTTACGGACCTTCCCGCCAGCTCTGGAACAGTACCGACTCCGTGATCACCGGTAAGCACGATTGCGACGCGCGACGAAGCGCGGAGCTTGAACAGCGAATCGAAAAAAACTCCGAGGTTTCGGTCGAGACGAAGGATGTTGTCATGCATCTCCCTCGAATCGGGTCCGAAGCCGTGGCCGATCAAATCAGTCGCCGAGAGCGAGATCGCGAGCACGTCCGTTCTGGGGGATTGGCCGAGTGAGAGCGCGCTCAGCCCCTCGAGCGCGAAGTCGAGTGTGATCTCGTCCATCCACGGTGAGACTCTGATGAGGCTGGCGACAGCCGCGCTGTCGAACACGTGTGGGAAGAGAAAATTCTTTCCGCCCATCTCAATGCTCACGCTGTCGGGTTCCTTGTACGCCGTATCAGCGAGCAGCAGCGTCCAGCGCTTTCCCGCGAAGCTCTGGGGCAGCCGGCGCGCGTTGAATCGATTGACCCAATCCGGCAGCGTGTCCCGATAGTACCGGCTCGTGGTGAACGTGCCGTCGGGATAGTACCAGTAGACCTCCGCGCGCGACCTTCCAACGGGAAGGATCGCCGCCCGGTCTTTCATCGAGACGGAGAGCGTGCGGGTGTCTGAGTCTTTTTTCCGCAACCAGTCAACGAGTGTCGTCCCCTGAAATCTTTGCGGTGACGCGCCGGTCCCGGTCGGCTCTCCAAGCAAAGGAGCGGCGTCGTCCTCGACGCCCATTCGATTTGATGTGATTCCCGTCGATCGGGGGAAGCGGCCGGAAAGAAGTGTCGCGTGTCCTGGCGCTGTCTCGGTTATCGCGTGATCGTGGTGTGCGTTGGTGAACCAGGCGCCTGTTCTTGCCAGCCTACCCAGTCCTCCGCGCAGCTGTGGACCGAATCGGTCGAGATAATCCCAGCGAAACTGATCGATCGTGATCAGAACGATCAGCGAGGGAGCGGCCCGGGCGGGGCTGCTCGAAACGACGACTGCGTGCTCCGGCGCGCCCAGCCATACCCGCGCGGGCGTCGATTGACCTGCCGCGTTGCTGGAGAGGCAAAAGCCGAGAACAAGTAGCCGAACGAGTTGGCGCATACGCCAATCATACCCGCGCGGCGGCATACGGCAACTATGGCGGGAAACGGGCGACACCACGATATTGGAGCGCCCGTCTCACCTACGGAGACAGTCCTATGGCGGCTGAGACTCCCCGCCTGCGCAATGCGCCGGTAACGAAGGCGCTCGTGAAAGTCGTGGTGTATTACGTCATCCTCATCGCGATCGGGGCCGTAGTGTGGGATGCCCTTCCGCACGCCGGCGGCTTCGCCGAGTCGTTTGATCTGCTGAGTGGGACGGCGGCGCCTCCGCCCGACGCATCGGCCAAGGCTGCGCGCCTTCAGGTCGGAGAGCTGAACCTCGCGGTTACCGTCGCGTTGGCCATGATGTCCGCGATTCTGCTTTCGATTCCGATCGCGTGGGTGTATGTGCTGACGCGGGCCAAGAAAGGGTATCAGCAGTCCGTGGTCCACCTACTGATCGTGTTACCGCTGGTCGTCTCCGGCATCGTGGTGCTGGTGCAGTACAGTCTGGCGCTGGCATTCAGTCTTGCCGGCATCGTCGCCGCAGTGCGCTTTCGCAACACACTCGACGACAGCAAGGATGCAGTTTACGTCTTTCTCGCGACCGCGGTCGGACTTTCGGCAGCGGTCAACGTTCCGGTTGCAGCGGTAATCTCCATTTTGTTCAACGTCACCGTTGTAACGCTTTGGTACAGCGACTTCGCACACTCGCCGGTGGAGCTGGAAGGCAGCATCGCCGAGAAGAGGCTGAGACGGGCCAAGCAGCTAGCTCGCACTGGTACGTTCGTCGCACGCATCGATGACGAAGTATTCCGCAACATGACGCGCCAGCAGCTCGAGGGAGTGGCGGAGCGTGCCTGGCGTCGCGCCAACGAAGCGCCGGGCGAGACCATCGATTCCGAGACCGAGACTCGAATCCGCATTCGCACGAACGACGTTGCCGCGATGAGGTTGAGTCTCGAGCCACGACTCGAGGGTCATGTGAAAGGATGGCGACTCACACGCCTCGCTCCAAAACCGGACGGATCCGAGGTTGCCGAGTACGCGGTGCAAATGAAGAAGAAGACGACTCCAGAGGATCTACTCACATTGGTGCGGGCGGCGGGTGCTCCGCACATCACTGATGCGGAGCTGGCGTAATATGTTGCGACCAATACTTCTTTTCGCGGCAGGCGCCTTCACGAGCGTGCTCGCCCAGGCGCAGGACGCCCCCAAGACACAGGCGGTAGCGAAAACACAGGAAGCCCCCAAGGCACAGGAAGCTCCAAGACCCCAGGAAGTGCCAAAGGCTCCGGAAGAACCAAAGCTTGTTCCTGCCCCAGCTTTTTTTGAGTCGCAGGACCCGATCGAAGTGACGTTGACTACCAACATCGGAAGAATTCGCGGCGACAAGGGAGCAGAACCACCGTGGCGTCCGGCGGCTCTATCCTACACGGCGCCTGAGGGCAATCTCGTTACTGTTCCGATCAAGGCGCGCACGCGTGGAATCTGGCGACTGAAAACGTGCGACTTCCCGCCTCTACGTCTCAATTTCAGCGGCGGCAAGTCGAAAGGGACGATCTTCCACAAGCTCGACAAGCCGAAGATGGTGAGCTACTGCCAGGACCGGGATGGCTACGAGCAGTACATCCTCCAGGAATTCCAGCTCTATCGCATCTATAACGTGCTCACTCCGGTCAGTCACAAGGCGCGTCTGCTGAAGTTCATCTACGCCGACAGTGGCAGCGGAAAGATCCGCGCGAAGCGATACGGTTTCCTCACTGAGGAGCCGTCGGCGCTGGGCGCACGTCTCGGTGGAAAGGTGCTGGAGCAGAAGGGCGCCTTGCCTGGCGATCTCGATCCATATCAGGACGCACTGTTCGGCGTGTTCCAGTATTTCATCGGTAACACCGACTTTTCTGTTGCGGCGCTACACAACGTCGAGCTGCTCTTCGACAACGTAGGTGAAGTGCGGCCAATCGCGTTCGACTTCGACTTCGCCGGAGCGGTGAACGCGACCTACGCCATTCCCGATGATAGGCTCCGTCTCCAGAATGTCCGCCAGCGATTATTCCGCGGGTATTGCGATGATCCGGCTTCGTACGCGAAAGTGTTCGCGTTGTTCAACGAAAAGAAGCCGGAGATTTACGCTCTGTACGCCGATACCGTCGGCAAGCTGATGGATCGCGGCACTGTGCGTGAAACCCTCAAATACTTCGACGAATTCTACGAGACGATCAACAATCCACGCTCCGCGCAGCGATCCATCATCGAGTCCTGTATCGGCCGACGCTGAACCTACGGTGTGCTGTTGTTGGTCCCTGCCTTGATTACTTCGTCGAGGTAGAAGCGAACCGCGTTCGGGTAGCCCGCGTCACACGGCTTGAGCCCTGCGAATTCCCCATCTGTTCCGGTCAGTTTGGTGATCTCGGCGATGGCAGCCGCGCGCGACATGGTAAGCTTTTTCCCAGCTGATACCTGAGCGCTGAGATACGCGCGCGCCACCGCCGGCGCAGCGGTGCAACTCTGCTGGAACGCGGGCGCTGAGTGTGATTTCGCCGGCGCCGCCCCGGCGGAAATCGTGAGCCCCGCTAAAGCGGTTACGACGGCGGCAAATGTGATCCGTTTCATCCGTTTATCCTCGGGTTGCGATGATCGCCTCCTCCATAAGCAAAATCCGCACACATGCACTCCCAGCGGCGAATCAATCGTGCGCTTTTGTTTGCCTGCTCCGTCAACGGAACCCTCCGCGGCCACGTATTCACTGTTGAAGTCGGACCGCCACGCAAACCAGCAGGTCCGAATCATGATTGCCGGGACGGACGTTGGTCGGATCTAGCCAGCGGTCGGAAAACCTTCGCAGATCACTTGCGCGATACGCGCTGACGCTGATCGTCACCGCGATCGCGCTCGTGGCCACGCTGATCCTCCGGCGTGACGGACCCGCGCCGAGCTTTTTGTTCTTCGTACCAGCAGTGGCCATCTCCGCCTGGTATGGTGGGCCCGGTCCCGCCATACTGGCGACGATCGCGTCACTTCTTCTCATAGATCTGAACTTTCTCGCCCCCGGCGGCTCGCTTCGCATTGACCGCGTCGAGGCGCTCGAGATCATCGCCTTCATCATCGTCGCTGGCACGATCATCACCACCATGGAGGCGCTCCATCGAGCGCTCGCATTGGCGGAGTCGCGTGCTGCTGAGCTAAAGCGCCTCAATGAGGAGGTAGGACGGAGCTATGACGCCGAGCGCGAGAAACGACACGACGCCGAGCTGCTGGCGCACGCACGCGAGGAGGTACTTGGAGTCGTCGCTCACGACCTCCGCAATCCACTGAACCTGATTATCACCAGTACTGACCTGCTGCTGGAAGAGAATCTGAAACGAGAGCGTCGAACGGAATTACTGGAAGTCGCGCTTCGAGCTGGCAAGCAGATGAACCGGTTGATCGGAGATCTGCTCGACAGCGTTCGCATTCATGCCGGCAAGCTCACTCTCGACCTCGAAGACGTAGCTGTCGTCATGATCTTCCATCAGGCGGAAGAAACCTTCAGACCCCTCGCGGAAAAGCGCGGCATATCTCTCGAGGCTGTTCCGCCCGAGGACGGCGTGGCTGTTCGCGCTGATCCGCTGCGAATCGCGCAAGTCGTCGGGAACATCGTGAGCAATGCCATCAAGTTCGCGCCGGAGAGAGGCAACGTGACGCTGCGAGCTTCAGCGGACGGGAATCACGTCGCGATCCACATTACCGACACCGGACCCGGAATCGCGCCTGCCGACCTCGAGCATCTATTTGAGAATTTCTGGCAGGCGCGTCGCAACGATCATCGCGGCGTCGGACTCGGTCTCGCGATCGCGAAAGCAGTCGTCGAAGCACACGGCGGAAAAATCTGGTGCGAAAGTTCGCCCGGTCACGGAAGCACGTTCTCGTTCACGCTGCCGCGAGCGACGCTTGGTGAGCCTTACGCGGTAGCCTCCGGTGCGGGGAGGTCAGTGTCCGTCGTGTAGCCGCGTCCCGTCCTCGATCCCGCCGTTGTCTCCTTCCCACCCAACTCGGCGATGAATTCTTCGTGGTCCATGGGCCGCGAGAACATCGGGTAGTTCTTTTCGACCGCGAGTCGCTGCTCCTCTTCGCTCAACGCAGCGGTGCAATCTTTCAGCGTGATTACGTTGTAACCCTTCTCGTATCCGGTACGCATCGTCGACTCGACGCAGCAATTGGTGAGAAATCCACCTAGCGCGATGTCGGTGATCCCGCGACTGCGGAGAACGAAATCGAGATTGGTGCTCGCGAAACCGTCCAGCCCCCGCTTGCCTTCGACGACGATGTCCTGAGGCTGCGGCTTGAGCTCGTCGACAATCTCCGATCCCCAGCTTCCCTTTCGGAAGGATTTCGAATCGACGACGCCCTTGAGAATTCCGTAGGGCTCCGGAGTGAGCTCATGATAGTCGTCGGTGAAGGTGATCGGCGCGTGCACGATCGTAGCGCCCAGCTCTCGCGCCTTCTTCACCGTCTCCAAAGTATTAGCTAGCATGTTGGTGGAATTCATCACCGGCTTTACCGCGTCGTGCAGCGTTCCGCCTTCGGAGGTGAAGTCGTTTTGATACTCGATCAGAACGACGGCAGTGTGCTTGGGGTCCATAGGAGCCTCCTCGTTATTGACAATGATGTAACCCCTCTCGCCCGTGTCAACCAGAGCATGTGCCGCAGTTCAGGTTCGGACGGTGAGCTCGCTGATTCGCGGCATCTTCCCGTCGACGTACTCCCTCGACAGGCGCACCAGATCAGCGCGGGATTCACCCACGAACGGGCCACGCTGTACGATGGGAACACCCTGGCGCTCGCCGGCATAAAGGACGAGTCGCGCTCCGCGCTTACCGGCGTTGATACGCAACGCCGTGGCATTTGCCGAGTCCGTTTCCGCATTCGCAAGCCATCCCACCTGACCGACCATCAGTGGGGTCGCCTGCGCGCCGACCGAGACGTCTCCTTCCAGCAAATACAGAAACCCGTTGTACGAGGCCGGCAGCTCCTGCTCGAACTCGGCGCCCGCAGCCAGCCGCACGTCCACCAGTGTCACGGGCACATAGTTGTGCGTCGCCGCCAGCCCCGGTCCCGACCTGCCGCTGTAGACACGCGCTTCCACTCCCGGATCTCTCCGGACCGGCGCGGAATCGCGCTCGATGTGCTCGAAACGCGGCGCGGCCCAGCGGGAGGCATGTGGCAGTGTGAGCCACAATTGCAACACGCGACTCTTTCCCAACGGAACAACGTGCTCGTTGTGAATCACTCCACTTCCCGCCGTCATCCAAAGCACGTCCCCGGTGCTGAGCGTTCCTTCATCGCGGTCACGCAGCGCACCTTCCACCACGAACGTGACCGTCTCGAACCCGGCGTGCGGATGTGCACCACCGGCCTCCCGTCCCGGCGGCAGATCGACGCGATCATCCATCAGCAGGATGAAAGGATCGTTCTGCGCGAACTCGCTCGGGTCGACGACCGGCACCGCAGTGTGCCCAGCTCCAATGAAGCCAGGTCCCGGTGGCGGCGTCGTCACGACCCGGTCTATTTCGCGATTAGTGGTCATGGTAAGGCATTCGCGGCGAGGTTCGTGGGACGGCGAAGCGAAAGATTCGCGATCCCACCGACTATCCCAAGTCCCAACACGATCAATGTTACCGTAGGCGTCCAAGGATCGGCGATGCCAAGCGATGCGTCGAGTGAATATTCACCCGGCCCGACGAGAGCCAGCGCGAGCGCAACGGTGGCGTAGAGCAGGGGCACCTCAATGCCGTTGGTAGCGGCAAACAGCCCATGCCCCCAATGTACACTGACCGCCGCGACGATCATGACCGAGATCATAAGCGCCGGACCGACAGGACCCAGAAATCCGAGAGCGACGAGCAGACCGCTCGCGATTTCGCTGAGCGATGCTGCGGCCGCGAAAGCGCGCCCTGGACGAAAGCGAAGTTGCTCAAAGAAGCCACCGGTCTTTTCCAGCCCGTAGCCCCCAAACCACCCGAACAATTTCTGCGTACCGTGCGCCGCCATCAGTAAGCCGATGATGACCCTCGCCAGCAAGAGTCCGATGCTCAACGTTTGTAAATCCAGCGCATTGCTACTCATGGTGCAGTTCCCTCCAACAATATAGGTTACTGTTCGTAACTATCAGCAACCTATTCAGCTCCTTCGCGGTTCAAAAGAAGGCACGCGAAGGTGCCCCAGAAACACCGGAGTAACCAATGAGGAAAACCGCAACGAAGCGACCGCCGGAGCTGGAGTACACTCCCGAGAATTGTCACGCCCGCGAGATGCTCGCTCGTATTGGCGACAAATGGTCGGTGTACGTTATCCACGTACTCGGCGACGCAGGAACACTGCGCTTCAACGAGTTGCGGAGCGAAGTGGAGGGCATCAGTCAGCGCATGTTGACGGTGACGCTGCGCGGGATGGAACGAGACGGTCTGGTTGTGCGCACGGTTTATCCCGAGGTACCGCCGCGCGTGGAGTACGCGCTCACTCCGCTCGGCGCAACGCTCCGTCAGCTCGTGCGCGGGCTGGTCAAGTGGTCGGGCGCCCACCTCCGCGAGGTCGACGCCGCGCGGGCAACGTACGATGGGCGGAACGCACGACCCCTGAGGTCGACACGACTCGCGCGCCACGCACGGTTGATCAAGCGCGCATGATCCAAATGGCTTGGCGAGCTCGAGCTGTCTTGCTCGGTGCTGCGTTGACTTTCGCAACCACCACTTGTCGACGCGAGCAAGCGTCGGTGGAAGATCTTTACACCACTCGTATGCTCGGACTCAGCTATCTCCAACGAAACCAATTGCCGGAGGCCGAATCCTCATTCAAGAAGCTGACTGATCTAGCGCCTCGAGATCCGTTCGGCTACGCGAACCTTGGCCTCACCTTTTTGCAAGCGGGTCGTTACGACGACGCTGAGAGACAACTGCGCCGTGCGAGAGAGTTGGATCCTGCGAATATCGAAGTAGGTCTTGCGTTGGCGAAACTTTACTCGCTTACCGGGCGAACTTCCGACGCGCGCGCGATGCTCGAACAACTCCGTCGCGACAGCACTCGCAATGCTCGCGTACTATACGCGCTCGCCGAGCTCGAGGAGGGAGGGCTGCAACGTGACAGCGCCTCGGCTGGCAGATACGAAGATCGGCTTAGGGACGTACTCGCGGTGGCACCAGCGAATCTCGCCGTGCGACTGAAGTTGGTGGATGTGCTTGCGCGGCGCGGTGAAGCTGACAGCGCCGTGAGCCACCTCGAGGAAGTGCGGCGGATACCACCCGAGCCTCCAAGAGAAGCAAAGGCTTATCTCGACAGCTCGATTCAGCTTCTGCGTACGGGAAGGATTGCGCAGGCGCGCACTACACTCGACCGCCTCTTCGGTCTCATGGAGGTGACTGCGCCGTATCAGGCGTCGCTTGACGACGTGAAATGGACAGAAGGTCCGATCCCCGGACGTCCCGTTCTTACC
>DASWCI010000173.1:0-5877 GCA_036390195.1 Gemmatimonadaceae bacterium | reverse complement strand
CTACGCATCGAAGCAGGTCCGCGACAGCGTCCTCAAATCTCCCATGGAAGGCGGCGTGGCGAAGAGCTACGACGCACTCGACGAGGTGCTGGCTTCGATGCCGGCAAAGAACAAATGAGCGGCCCGGTAACAGCAACGAGCACCCCTCCGCGCCAGCGCGGTCGGAGCGCCATCGCCCTGGTTACCGGACTCCTCGTTGGGGTGGTTCTCTCGCTTGGCACGGACGAGATACTCCACGTCCTGCACATCTATCCGCCGTGGGGTCAGACCATGTCCGATCGGCTATTCATGCTGGCGACAGGCTATCGGATCATCTACTCGGTCATCGGGAGCTACGTCGCAGCCCGCCTCGCACCATATCGCCCTATGTGGCACTCGACGGTGCTCGGCGTTGCCGGACTCATCGTGAGCATTGCCGGCGCTGCTGCGGTGTGGACTCGCGAGCCACCCGTTGGTCCTCATTGGTATCCTGTCGCCGTCGCTCTAATCTCACTTCCGTGCGCGTGGCTCGGCGGAAAGATCCGGGAAATGCAGATTTAGGTTCGGGCATCGCGAGGCTTCCGCCAGTATCCACAGAACTGAAGCGGGGAGCGTTTAGCCTCGCAGCGTGTTAGCTAGGAGCTTTGCCTGGCGTACGGAGTTGACGAAACCCGGTTTCGCGCCCATCTCATCCGCCGTCTCGGAAGCTCCGAGCTATAACGCTGCCGAGCCAAACGCTCCCCGCTTCAGTTCTGTGGATGCCAGACGAAGCTACTCAGGTCTATCCCCCGCAAACCTGACGAGGACCATCTGCTCGAGAGCTTTCTTCAGGC
The DNA here is from genome assembly GCA_036390195.1 of Gemmatimonadaceae bacterium. Lineage (GTDB taxonomy): Bacteria > Gemmatimonadota > Gemmatimonadetes > Gemmatimonadales > Gemmatimonadaceae > UBA4720. The sequence continues at coordinate 5,065 of DASWCI010000173.1, read as the reverse complement.
TCTCGAGCTCGATCGTCTCGAGCACGTCGGCGGCGAACGCGTAAGTCAAGAGAGTACGTGCAGTCTCGCGTCCAATGCCGCGGCTATTGAGATAGAACATCGCCAGCTCGTCGAGCCGCCCGACTGTCGCACCGTGGGTGCACTTCACATCGTCGGCGAAGATCTCCAGCTGCGGCTTGGTGTCGACTCGCGCAGTGGGAGAGAGCAGAAGATTGTTGTTGCTCTGCTTGCCATCGGTTTTCTGCGCTTCGGGATGCACGTAGACCTTGCCGTTGAAGACACCGTGCGAACGGCCATCGAGGACACCCTTGTAAACCTCATGGCTCGGGCAGTTGGGAGCGATGTGCTCGATGATCGTCTGGTTGTCGATGTGCTGGTTGCCGTCGGTGAGATAGAGCCCGTTGAGCGTGCAAGTCGCCGCATCTCCATCAAGCGACGTGTAGATGTTCGTCCGGGCGAGCGAGCCCCCCACCGCGAAGGAGAACGAGTGCAACTGACTGTCGCGCTCCTCGCGGATTTGAACGGTTCCGACGTGGAACGCGGTCTCGCTCTCGCGCTGGATCTTGTAGTGATCGACGTGGGCGCCTTCTCCGACTGAGATCTCCGTCACCGCATTGGTGAAGTAGCCGCTGTCGCGCAGCGAGACGTAGGTCTCGACGATAACCGCGCGAGAATGACGCCCCGCCACTATGAGATTACGCGGGTGCGAGACTCCATCTCCATCGGAAATGAACAAGAGATGAATCGGCTGGTCGACGATCGCGTCGTTCCTCAGTGCGATGAACGCCCCATCACTGATGAATGCAGTGTTGAGTGCGGTGAACGTGTGCTGCTCGAAGCTGGCGATCCTGCCGAGATTGCGCTCGACAGTCGGTGTGCCGGATTCAATTGCGCGAGCAAGACTGCTCACACTCACCTTGTCGCCGAGAGCGGCGTGGGATGAGAGGTCCTCTGAGTACGTGCCGTTGACAAAAACGAGCGTGTGCCAGGCGGTTTCGCCGAAGCGGAATCTGTCGAGATCGGCGCGTTTGATTCCAGCTGAATTCAGAGAATCGTTCTTGCGACGGGATATCTCGCGACGATCCGCGCTGTCGCGCGCGACACCCTCCGACGATTCCCGTGTCGCCAGCCGAAAAGTGCGCTCGGCGATTGGCGCGACACTCGTGAAGTGCCAGTCCTCGTTCTTGGTGGTGGGATATCCAAGCGCTTCGAACCGCGTAATTCCCTGCCGCCGCAGCGACTGCAACCAGTCGGGTGCGGGGGACTGACGCTTGAAATCCTCCTTATAGACATCGATCGAGCTCGGCGCGCGTGTGCTCACGGGGCGACTGCCTTCAGTGGCAGCCGCGTCTCTGCTGGCGGGACCAGTCGCAGCCGCGTTGTCACGCGCATGCTGCGCAGGCTGCGAAGGCTTCTTCGTTGCGGCCTCGGTCAAGCAATGGCTCCCGCACTCACGCTGTCGTCCTGCAACCAATCGTAGCCCTTCTCCTCCAGCTGGAGCGCGAGCTCTTTGCCACCGGATTTCACGATCCGCCCATTGGCAATCACATGCACGTAATCCGGGATTATGTAGTTGAGGAGCCGCTGATAGTGCGTGACCACGATAGTCGCGTTCTCAGGCGAGCGAAGTTTGTTGACTCCCTCAGCGACGATGCGCAGCGCGTCGATATCGAGCCCGGAATCTGTCTCATCGAGGATTGCCAGCCGAGGCGACAGTACTGCCATCTGAAAGATCTCGTTTCTTTTTTTCTCGCCGCCGGAAAATCCCTGGTTCACCGAGCGAGAAAGCATCGACTCGTCCATGTCGACGAGCTTGAGTCTGTCCTGCACCAGATCGAGAAACTCGAGGGGATCTACTTCTTCCCGGCCATTCGCTTTGCGAATCTCGTTATAGGCTGAGCGAAGGAAGTAGGCGATCGAGACACCGGGGATTTCTACCGGATACTGGAACGCGAGGAAGATCCCGTTCTGTGCTCTGACCTCCGGATCCATCGCGAGCAGGTCCTGCCCGTTGTATCTGATGCTGCCCTTCGTGACTTCGTAGGAAGGATTTCCCGCCAGGACCTGAGCAAGCGTGGACTTACCGGAGCCATTCGGTCCCATGACGGCGTGGACTTCTCCCGCATTGACCCTGAGAGTAATTCCACGAAGTATTTCCCGGTCGCCTATTCCGGCGTGAAGATCATTTATTTCGAGCACGAAACCACTGATTGAATGTTGTTTGTATTGAGTAGACTGCCTGACTGAACAGCGTCCAGTTTGCCGTGAACGGATATCCGGGAGTGCGTGGTCCTGAGCGGAGCCAGTGCCAGACAGCCTGAATTCTGTCCCTGAGATTCCGGATTCCCATGTGGCGTTGGTGTGGGCGCTTTGATCTTAACCGACGCTGCCTTCCAGCGTGATGCCAAGCAACTGCTGCGCCTCCACCGCGAACTCCATCGGCAGCTCCTTGAACACCTCGCGACAGAAGCCGCTCACGATCATCGACACCGCGTGCTCCGCGCTCACTCCGCGCTGCTTGCAGTAGAAGATCTGGTCCTCGCCGATCTTCGACGTCGACGCCTCGTGCTCGAGCGTGGCGGTGTTGTTCTGTACTTCTATGTACGGAAAGGTGTGCGCGCCACACTTGTTGCCGATCAGCATCGAGTCGCACTGCGTATAGTTCCGCGCCCCTGCCGCCTTCGGAAGCACGCGCACGAGTCCGCGATAGCTGTTATTGCCTTCTCCGGCGGAGATTCCCTTCGAGACGATCGTCGATTTCGTGTTCTTGCCGATGTGGATCATCTTGGTGCCGGTGTCGGCCTGCTGCTTTCTGTTGACGACAGCGACTGAGTAAAACTCGCCGATCGAGTTGTCGCCCTGCAGAATCACACTCGGATATTTCCAGGTGATCGCCGAGCCGGTCTCGACCTGCGTCCACGATATCTTCGAGTTCACGCCGGCAGCCTTGCCGCGCTTGGTCACGAAGTTGAAGATGCCGCCCTTCCCTTCGGCGTCGCCGGAGTACCAATTCTGCACCGTCGAATATTTGACCGTCGCGTTGTCGAGCGCGATGAGCTCGACGACCGCCGCGTGCAGCTGGTTCTCGTCGCGCTTGGGAGCAGTGCATCCCTCGAGGTAGCTAACCGAAGCGCCTTCGTCGGCGATAATCAGTGTGCGCTCGAACTGGCCGGTGTTTCTGGTGTTGATGCGGAAGTACGTCGAAAGCTCCATCGGGCACTTCACACCCTTTGGTACGTAGGCAAACGAACCATCGCTGAACACTGCTGCGTTGAGCGCAGCGTAGAAGTTGTCGCTGTGTGGAACGACGGTTCCGAGGTACTTCTCGACGAGATCGGGATGGGTCTGCACCGCTTCGCCGAATGAGCAGAAGACGATTCCGAGCTTGCTGAGCTCCTCCTTCATCGTCGTGCCGACCGAGACGCTGTCGAAGATCGCATCGACCGCGACGCCGGCGAGCATCTTCTGCTCGTTTAGCGAGATGCCGAGTTTCTCGTAGGTGCGAAGGAGCTCGGGATCGACTTCGTCGAGACTCTGGAGCGGCTTTACGCTCTTCGGAGCCGAGTAGTAGACGAGGGAGTTGTAGTCGATCGGGGGGTATTTGACGTTGCCCCAGTGCGGCTCCTTCATAGTGAGCCAGCGGCGGTAGGCCTTGAGGCGCCACTCGAGCATGAACTCGGGCTCGTTCTTTTTCGCCGAGATGGTGCGGATGATGTCCTCGTTGAGGCCTGGCGGGACGGTGTCCGTCTCCACGTCCGTAACGAACCCGTACGCGTATTCCCGGTTGACCAGCGCCTCAATTCCTGAACTCATTCCAACTCCTTGGCGTTTCTACACTTCCCTTCGTAGATTCAATCTAAAGCAATTCTGTCGGGATAGTCAAGCGAACAAGTGGCTTTCTATCCTATTGTCTTTTCAGCACTTAGGCGGCCAGAGAACGAGCAGGGCGGCCCGACTTTCCCACGTTAGAGGACAGGTGCGATGGGCGTTTCCCGACCCGTTTTCGATGTACCAGCCGGCAATCCAGAGTTCGAGCCAGTGGCCTCGGTGGCTGAGTTGAGCGAGGGAACGGTGCTGCAACGGGTGCGTGCGAGTGGTGACGCGATTTGTCTCGTCAGACACAAAGGCGAGATCTCCGCGCTGAGTGATATCTGCACTCATCAGCATTTTTCGATGTCGCTGGGCGACCTCCTCGAGGACGGGACCCTTCAGTGCGCGTGGCATGGCACGCGATACGATTGCCGGACTGGCGAAGTGAAACAGGTGCCGGCCACGAGTCCACTACCGGTTTTTCAGCTGCGGCTGGAGGGAGACACGATCCTGGTCGGTCCGCGTTGCGAGAGAATCGACGGGAAGTACCACCCGTCGACGGTGCGTGTGCCATGAGTCGGGCTCGGTCATCGACGAGTGCACAGTCGATGTATCTGCGCGCGGATTTCCCACTCCTCGCCAATAACCCGGGTCTTCACTACCTCGACTCGGCCGCTACATCACAGAAGCCGCAAGTGGTCCTCGATGCGCTGCGAGACTTTTACGAGACCGCAAACGCCAACCCGCATCGCGGCGCCTACTCGCTCTCGGTGAGAGCGACGGAATGCTACCACCAGTCGCGCGCGAGAATCGCGGAGTTCCTCGGCGTTCGGGATTCCGACTGTCTGATCTTCACTCGTGGAACGACCGAGGGATTGAATCTCGTCGCGTGGTCGTGGGGAATGGCCAATGTGGAGGCGGGCGACGAGATCATCGTTACCGGGCTCGACCATCACGCCAACTTCGTCCCGTGGCAGGTGCTCGCGATGAGGAAGGGAGCGAAGTTCAGAATCTGCGAGCTGACACCCGATGGCAGAATCGATCTCGATTTTCTGAGCGGGTTGCTCAACGAGCGAACGAGAGTCGTCGCATTCAATCACGTGTCGAATGCGCTGGGAACGATCAATCCGATCGCTGAGATCGCTCGACTGGTACGAGAGAAAACCGATGCGATACTCGTCTGCGACGGCGCGCAAAGCGCTCCGCACTTTCCCGTTTCGTTCGATTCGCTGGACGTCGACTTTTATGCCTTCAG
>DASWCI010000172.1:0-7588 GCA_036390195.1 Gemmatimonadaceae bacterium | reverse complement strand
GAACGATCGACCAGCAGCGCGCAGAGCGACTTGGTTTCGCCCAGAAAGCGCTGCAGGGATTCAGTTATTGCGGTGAAGTCGTCCTGAGTGAACGACCAGTTGGCCGTGCCGGCGGTCATCGTCCCCCGGTCACAGTGTCGCCTCGAGGCGTCTCAGCATTTTCGCTCCGCGCCTGCGGAGAGTTGGACGAGGCTCCCAGGCAACATACTCGCGAAGCAGCTGCGCCGTAGTGACGGTCGGGCTCGCCCGGAGATAACCGAGCGCGGCCATGCGCCGGAAAGCGTGCCGGGAAAAAAGATTGCGGCGGTAATTGCGCTGCATCCGGCTCCAGACCAGCGTGCCGGCAGCTACTCCCCCGAGGAAACCCACAGCAACAAAGCTCGCCCGTTGCCTGCTCATGACATTGCCCTCCTGGCGGACAACGCCTGGGCAATCGTCACGCCATCGGCGTATTCGAGATCGCCGCCGACGGGTAGTCCTCGCGCAATTCTGGAGATTGTGAGCGGGTAACGGGACAGCTTGCGCTGGACATAAAGCGCCGTTGTCTCGCCTTCGATGCTCGGGTTTGTCGCAATTATCACTTCGCGAACGACTCCAGCAGACACTCTCGTCTCCAGCTGTGGAATAGTGAGGTCCTCAGGTCCGATTCCATCCAAAGGGGACAGGCGTCCTCCCAGGACGTGATAGACACCCCGGAACTCGCCTGACCGCTCGATAGCGCCGATATCAGAAGCCTCCTCTACTGCGCAGATGACTCCCGTATCCCTGCGCGCGTCACGGCAGATGGAGCACAGATCCTCCTCTGTCAGGTTGAAGCATTGCGGGCACGGGCGAACCTTTTCCGCCAGAGTTGTCAGAGCCGAAGCGAGCTTTTTTGACTGGTCGGGCGATTGCTTGAGCAGATGATAGGTCAGGCGGAGCGCGGTTTTGCGTCCGATTCCGGGCAGCTTCGACAGCTCCGCGGCCAAATCGTCGATGGCTCCCACTCTAGAAAGGCAGTTTGAATGGCAGGTTTAGGCCCCCTGTCAGCCGAGACATTTCCTGTTTCGCCAGGTCGCTAGCTTTTTTCTGTGCCTCGTTGACAGCGACCAGAACGAGATCCTCCAGCATCTCCACGTCCTTCGGATCGGCAACGCTGGGATCGATTTTCACCCTCGTGATCGTGCCCTTGCCGTCTGCCTCCACCGTGACCATCCCACCGCCCGCTGCTGCAGTAACGGTCTGCTTCTCCAGCTCGGACTGCATCTGCTGCATTCGCGCCTGCATCTGCTGCGCCTGCTCGAGGATTTTGTTGAAGTCTGCCATGTCGACAACGCTGATGTGAGTTAATCGAGGAGCTCGAGATCAAGCTCGTCTATTGCGACGCCGAGTGCAGGATCCTTCTGACGGAGCAGCCCGATCCGCTCCTCCTTCAGCGCTTCCGGCGTCATGCGACTCCGATTCGAATCCTGTGCCGTCGCTTCCATCGCACGCTTCATTTCGCGAAGCTGCGATTCATTCGGAGCAGCGGGAGACGCCTTTGGAGGCGGGTCGGGCTGAACGGTGTTGGGCGCCTCGAGCTGCGGTGGATATCCCGGGCGAGTAGCTGGACGTTGGGCCGTTCGCGCAACTGATGACTGGGCCGCCTGCGCGCGCACAGAACCGCTCGACGATTCGATTCTTCCAGCGTCTGTCGATTCTCCAGCGAGACCCTTCAGCAAATCCTCGAGCGCTACCGTGCGATCGAGCAAAGCCATTCGAACGAGAAGCATCTCGATCAGGAGCTGCTGCTGCGAGCTCTTCTTGAAGGTCGGCTCGAGCGCGTTGACCGCACTGATCATACGAAGCAAATCCCCGGCGGCGAAAAGGTCCTTCCTTTCCCGCAACGCGGCCGCCGCGGCCGCCGAGACTCCTTCGGCCTTGTCGTTAAGAACGACTGTGAGCTGAGCGCGGAGGATATCGGCGAAGCCGGAGAGAAACACCCCGAAGTCCACACCAGCATCGGCCAATTTTGTCACGGTGTCGAAGACGTCTCCGGCGCGGTGTCCGCCGATGATGTCGAGGATGGCAAGAAATTCATCCTCCGGCACCAGTCCCAGCGCCTCACGTACTCGCTCGGCAGTCACCGGTCCTTCTCCGATCGATATCACCTGGTCGGCGAGGCTGAGCGCATCGCGCATCGAGCCGTCGGCGGCGCGCGCGATCATCGAGAGTGCATCCTCCGAGACCTTCACGGCCTCTTTCTCGAGCACGGTCGACAGCCGCTTGATGATTTCCGAGAGCCCGATGCGCTTGAGGTCGAAGCGCTGAAGACGACTGAGAACCGGCGCTGCTGCCTGCGCGATTTTTTGCGGCTCGGTTGTCGCGAAAACGAAGATGACGCGCGGTGGCGGCTCCTCGAGAATCTTGAGCAGTGCGTTCCACGCCTCGCGCGTCAGCATGTGCGCTTCATCGACGATGTAAACCTTGAAGCGATCTTCCCCCGACGGCGCGTACATTGCGCGCTCACGGAGCTCGCGCGCGTCATCCACGCCGCGGTTCGACGCCGCATCGATCTCAACCACATCGAGACTGGAGGAGCCGCTCCAGATGCGTTGGCAGGAAATGCACTCGCCGCACGGCTCGCCATCCTCCCGCTTATTCTCGCAGTTGAGCGCCATCGCGAGAACGCGGGCGAGCGTCGTCTTGCCGACTCCGCGGGGTCCGCAAAGGAGGTAGCCGTGCGCAACCCGGCCTCTGGCGATCGCCCCGCGCAGCGTATTGGACACGTGCGACTGGACGGCTACGTCAGCGAAGCTCTTTGGGCGGTATTTGCGGGCGAGTGCGAGAGACATTGCGAGGCGGGAGTACCCCAGGTCTTACGGAGCAACGATAGACACCGCATGCCGCTGCTACCTTCGGGGTCCTGACGGAGTTAGCGGGCTAACGCCCTCCGGGACCTGGGGCACACGAAATATACACACGGAGAGGGTCGTTTTTAACGGCAACTTACGACTACCAGCTAGGGGCTTTGGGCGGAGCGGCTGGGGGCTGCGCGCTTGGGCTCGATGAAAAATGATGCGCCTGCCACAGGGCTGAGTACGATCGTCCGGCATGGCCGATTTCAAGAAACTTGACGTTTGGCAGAGGGCACATGCCCTTTTGCTTAGTATCGATCGGACGTGCAAGCGCATTCGCTCCAGTCAGTATTACTCATTGCGGAATCAGATTTTCACGGCGGCCCTGTCGATTCCGGCGAACATTGCGGAGGGACGAAGGAAAACCAGCGAAAAGGAATTCATCCGGTTTCTCGGGATTGCCCTGAGCTCGGCATCAGAGTTGGAATCCCATCTTCTTTTCGCACAAGACGCCAAGATTATCGCTAAGAGCGAGGCTGTTGCTCTGATTGGTCAAACAATTCTCGTGCGGAAAATGCTTTACGCGCTCATCAAGCGCGTCTCCAGCACGAAGCCCCCCGCCGCTCCGCCCGTAGCTCCCAGCCGGTAGTCGTAAGTTGCCTTTAAAAAAAGCCCCGCCGTCTGGTGGGGCTTTCGTTAAGTGCGGGCGATGCCCGCTTACTTCTTCGGCGGATTCACTTTCACCGTCGGAACCTTGATCTTCGCGGTGTCCGTCTTCACTTGTACTTTCGGCACTTTGACGGCCGCCGTGTCGGTGCCCATTTGCAGGGTCGGAGTATGGATGGTGTCCGTCTGCGTTCCAATGACCGGCTTCTCAACCTGGTACTCTCCCTCTCCCGTCTTCTTGCAAGCCGAGATCGAGACAACGGCCAGCACGGCCGCGACTGCTGCGAACTTGCGCACGAGACGCCCTCCCCCTCCAGAAGTGTGTTCGCCGGAAGACCCGGCAACATCGCCAATGATACTCAATCCTCAAACGCCTCGCGCTGCATCTTCCGCACGCGCCGAAGCTCGTACACCTGTGCTACTTCGCCGCCTATGATGAAGATGAAAGAGGCGTAGTAAACCCAGATGACGACAATAACCAATGCAGCGACCGTGCCGCTGTAGAACGAGCCGGGGTTGAAGGATCGCACATAGGCTGAAAACGCACGTTTTGCGACCTCGAGCAATACGCTCGTGAACAGCGATGCGATCAGCGCCATCTTCCAGCGAATTTTTCGGTGCGGCAGAAATTTGTACAGACAAAAAAACATCGTTGCGATAAACGAGAACGCTACTAATTGGCCGAGGTTGTACTCGAGCTGGCCCATCAGCTCTTTCCGCAGCCCGAGGTCGGCGAGCACGAGAACACCACGTGTCGTCGCAATCGCGAGGTAGGCGCTGAGAGATGTGTACGCGACGAGCAAGAGGCTCGAGACGAGCGTCATCTCGATGTCGAAGATTTTGCCCGCGATTATTCCGCGATCCGTATCGATATCAAAAATCGCCGCGAGCACCGTCCGCAGAGATCCGAACAGACGTGTCGAGAACCAGATGAAGCCAATGGCGCTGTAGATACCGAGCGCGCCACTTCGCTTGATGACTTCGTTAAGGATGCTCGCTGCCGGGCCGGAGTCGCCTGGCGGATGTGGCGGGAGAAACTTGTCGACGATCTGGAGCACTTCCGCCGACGTAGTGTCCGGCGACTGATTCAACAGATAGACAAGGCCAGTTGCCAGCAACAGGAAAAATGGGACCGCTGCGAGAAGGATGTTGAACGCGATCCCGCCTGCCAGAAAAAAAACGTTGTCTTCGCCGCTGTTGTCCCAGACCCGCTTCGCGTAATCACGAAGCAACCAGCCGAGCCGGGCCGCGAGCCCGCGCTGAGGCACTAGGTTTCTTTGTAGGCCGCTTTGCTCTCGGCGATGCGCTGCTCCAGCTCGCCGCGCGCCTCACGCGCCGCAGCCCGCCCCGCATGGAACGCGTTCGACACGCGTCGTCTCTTGTCGTCGACCGCGTCGAGCGTGGCCTCAATGCGATCCTCCACGCCGGCGCGTACCTCCCTGAACTTGTCGGCAACCGTGCCGCTTACATCTCCGACGAAATCCTGCGCCGCATCCTGGGCACGCCGCGCGCTCCGCGCGATCCCCCGACGGGTTTCGTGGCCGCTCTGCGGCGCGAATAGAAGCGCTGCACCCGCGCCGATTGCGAGACCAATGAGGAAAGGGCCGATTCCCGCTTCTTGCCTTTCGACGATGACGTAAGGCTCCACGTAGTCGGGCTCGTCGTCCTCGTCGTACCAGTCATCCTCGTCCGTTCGCGTCTTCCACCTCATTAGCGCTTCCTCGCTTTTGCCTTGGCCGCTGCCCCCGAAGCCTTGGCTGGGACCTTTGCCGCTTTACCCGCCGGGGCTGCGGACTCTGTGTTTCTGGATGCAGTCTGGGCGCCATTGGCCGTGCTGCCAGTCGGTTGGGCTGCACCGGCGGTACCGTTGAGGAGCGATGCAATCTCCGCGCGAACGTCGGCAGGCGTCATACCAACGATGGTCGCTGCGCGCGCATAGTCGCCGTTGGTCGAAGCGAAGGCGCGAAGCACTAACTGTCGGCGCGTGTCCGCCAGCGTCGCCCCGGGCGGCACCGTGATCGACATCGGCACATCTCCGCCACGACGCAGATGGCGCGGCATGATGTCGGCTGCCTTGATCTTGTCGCCGTGACTCATGATCACGGCCCTTTCGACGGCGTTCTTGAGCTCCCGAACGTTTCCCGGCCAGTTGTACGAGAGAATCCACTCCCACACTGCGTCGTCGAACCCGGACATCGGTTTTCCGTTCTGCTCCGCGAAGCGCGCCAGGAATTCATTTGCAAGCAGCTTGATGTCGCCGATCCGCTCGCGCAGTGGCGGCAGAAACAGCTCGACCACGGCCAGTCGATAATAGAGATCCTCACGCAGGTCGTTGTCGGAGAGGGCTTTCTGGACGTCGCGATTGGTGGCTGCGACAATTCTGATATCGACGTCGATCTCCTTCTTGCCGCCAAGGCGCCTGACGGTTCTCGACTCGAGGGCGCGCAGCAGCTTCACCTGGATGTCGGAAGGCATCTCGGCGATTTCGTCGAGAAAGATCGTGCCTTCATCTGCCATCTCGAACGCACCCGGCTTCTCATTGACTGAGCCGGTGAACGCACCCTTCTCGTGTCCGAACAGCTCGTTCTCGAGGATGTCCTTCGGGAGTGCGGCGCAGTTGAGTGCGAAGAACGGCCCTTTCGCGCGATCGCTCTTGGCGTGGATCGCTCGCGCGACCAGCTCCTTTCCCGTGCCGGATTCTCCGAAGATCAACACGCTTGCGGTGGAGGGAGCAACCGCCTCGATAATCTGGTAAACCCCGCGCATTTCTTCCGACTGGCCAGTGAGCTCGCCGTAATGCGTCAGTCCCTCGAGCTTCGACGACAGCTCGCGATTTTTCTGCTGGACGTTGAACTTGTCGAGCGCCTTGGGAATGAGCGCTTTGAGTCGATTGAGCTTGTCGGCGGTGAGCGGCTTCTCGACGTAATCGTACGCGCCTTCACGCATTGCCTGCACTGCCGAATCAACCGTTGCCTGCCCGGTGACGATTATGCACTCCGTTGGAATCGCGCGGTGCTGCAGCTCCTTCAGCAGCGCCAGACCGTCCACCTTTGGCATCTTGAGGTCGGCGAGCACCACGCCGAACGCCTCGGCGCCGAGCTGGTCGAGAGCCTTCTGACCATCAACTGCAACTGCAACCTCGTATCCCTCATCGCGCAGTATCGCGCTCAACCCTTCCGTAATGGAACGGTCGTCGTCCGCGATGAGTACCTTGGCGTGCTTGGTCTCAGTCTTTGGAATGGCTCTTTCCTTCTGGCAAGATGGTTAATATAACGCGCTGACCGTGCTGCTCGACGCCCACTCCGACGCGGCTTGCCAACCGTTCGATGTCAGACATAAGGCCGGGGGCAGCGTCGCCGTAAATCATTAGCTCAATTCGACTTCCGGCGCCATGTCCGGCTGGTGATTTCAGCGTGCCGGCTGCCTGAGCGGCCAGTACTGAATTGACCAGCGCGAGCAGTCCGTCCGTCAGCGCGCTCGCCTCACCAACCTGAATCATTGCGCGTTCCGCAAATGGCGTTAGCTCGCCCGCCGACGTCTCGCTGGCCCCCCCCGATCTGCTGCGCACCACCTCCACGTTTACCGCCACCCCGTTCAAGGCGTTCCGGATCTCGTGGCCCGCTCGCCGGATTATTTCTCGAATTGCCTGGGGAGGGGGGGCTTCCGTTGCTCGACGACGAGCGTCAGTCACTCAAGTCTGCGTCGTCCGGCGCTGCTTCCACGACTGCGAGATCAGGATGCGGCTGGGGCTTGTGCTCCTCGACAGGCCTCACGAGTCGATCGACCACTTCGCGCGTGTTGGTCACCGCCAGCTGGGTAAAGAGAAAACTGAACTTTTCTTCGTAAGCTCGGGCAAGGCGGGCCTTCACTTCCGGGGGCAGGTCCCAGAATCTCTTCTTGAACGGTCCAAGCGCTTTCTTCCGGGTCTTGTAGAAGAACTGCTCGTCGGTATCGGTTGGCTTGCGTTCATCCTTCGCGTTTTCGCGGAGCCACTCGTAAATCTCGTTTCGCAGCGCTGCCGGGATGTTGTCGTACAACATCGTCTGGAAATTCGTTGCGAGGTGTATCTCGCAGGTTTCAGTACGAGGGAAATTATGGAAGGCGCT
>DASWCI010000171.1:0-2481 GCA_036390195.1 Gemmatimonadaceae bacterium | reverse complement strand
CCGAGATGCAGGCCGTGTTCGCCGACGCCGCGGCGCGCTGCGCGCGGGCCGGGAAGCCGATCGGGATCCTCGCTCCCGTCGAGGAGGACGCCCGCCGCTTCCTCGACATGGGTTTCGCGTATGTCGCGTTGGGCAGCGATGTCGGCCTTCTCCGGAGCGCGGCCGAGCAGCTCCGCGCGCGGTTCAGCTAGAGATCCATTTTCGCGGTACTCGCCCTCCTGATGCCGTCAGCCTGCGAGTGAAATGCGGTACCACCCCCACGGGACGCCGTCGAGTGCGAGCGCGTCGACATGGGCGCGGCGCGCGTTCGCGAGGCGCGGCACCAGCATCTTTGGAACAAAGCCCAACGGCGCACCGCCGACGGTCTCGACGCGAAATGCAGCCTCGCCAGCGACCAGCGTGGGCTGAAGCACGATGGGATCGCCGACCCGTAGCGTTTGCCGCGGGAAGTAACGCGCACCGGCGACGTAGAACGAATATCCGCTGGCGGCCCGGCGATAGCGAGAGCCCCGGAGAGACACCATCATCATGCAGAGATAGGTAATGACCGATCGTCGATTTATCACCGCGGTCTCCGTAGTTGTTGGCGCACATATCGACCTGCGTCGGCGTAGTTCATCTCGTAGTACGTCTCCATGGACTCCGGCGCCCCGCCACTGTCGGAACCGATTGTGCGCAGCCATGCCTGCGCGATTGGAGTAACTTCGCGCATTGCCGACAGCTGATCTAATACCGGGTCGAGCCGCCGGATGGCATCCGGAATCTCCGGCCACCTAATGTCGTCATCCTCCTGCTCTTGGCCGGGCACCAGCACATTGATGAAGTAGAGCGACCACACCAATCGCCACTCATCACCGTCGCGCGCGAAATCAAGCATCAGTTTGCCGAGGCGATCGAAAAACGCTGGATCGCGAGCCAGGCGCCGAAACGCGGCCCGCGGTGAATGCGGCTGATTTTGGGCGAACGCTATGTCTGAGTTCGTCTTCATCCGCCGCAAAGCCTGGAGAATGTAGCGCCCTGTCCCTTCGTGCATGAGCTCATGCGGAGCATCCACGGTCTTACAACAGAGCGCGAACAGGAGAGATGGCTCAATCACGTCGTCAAAGACTGCGGCCGAGATGTAGGGCTCTTTGGTGCTTTTAGCGTACCGAATCTGTTCGACAGCCTCAAGATACTCCCTTTCTGACCCCAGGCGGATCTTCTGGACATTCGGACGGAAGCCCAGCGGACCAAGATCGTGAGTGATTCCCGATAGGACGTTGTTCAACTCATCGTCGGACCTACCGAAGATGCGGTAGTCGTCGAGAAAGCGGATCCAATCGCTCGTATGATTGGTCACTACGTCGTCGATGACTCGTAGGTAGACGTTCCCGAGGAAAAAAAGCGAGTCATTGACGCGCGGCAGGCCGCGGCCGCTCGGTGAGAAGACCCGCAGCATCACCATGAGGAGATCGACGGCAGGGGGCGCGAGCTCACGAAAGAAGTTGAGAAAACTCTCTATATCGATCGAGCCGAAGGCGCTTTCCAAATCAAGCTGCAACATCCGTACGCCCGCCAACCGCTCGCGTGTCGCTTGCTCAAAACGGACCCAAGAGGAAAATTGGCTTTCATTGAGAGCGAGCCGAGCCGGATCGGCGTTCGGCGAATAGCTGAAGACGCGCGAGCGGTCGAGCACCGAGCGTTCCCGCAGGGCGTCGACGATCGCCGATGTCGCCACTTGCAAGACGATCTGATCATTCACTGAGGGAATCAACCACTGCTTCGTCGAGCGATCTCGCCGAGGTACCTGGACTGCTGTTGGGGGGGCGGGCACGGAACGTCCCCTCAGATACGCTTCGATCCGGCGAACGATGGCCGCGCACTGGATGTCGTAATCAAGAATGTAAGGATCGAGCCAGTCAGGTAGGGGGTTACTGTACGAGATGCTGTCCAGCACGAGACGTGTGGCGAGTTCCGCGAGCGACGCAAGGGGGTCGTTCACGGCGGTGTCTCCGGCGGAAAGAGCGTATCCGCTCTCCAGCGGACGACCTTGGGGAAAAGGAAGGCCAGCGAACCAAATACCAGCACCTGCACGAGCGTCCGGCCCACACCGCTCAATCCCGTGGCGACGAGATTGACGAACATATCTGCGCCGTGGCACAGAACGACGTATGCCGGAGCGATGATGGCGACGCTCCTCAAGGTGAGGGGAACGTATCGCTTCGTCGCTAAGAGACAGAGCGGGACGAGCAGAAGTAGTAGCCGAACCTCTTGACGATAGAATTGCGTCGTCGGATTGGCGAGCAGGAAGTGATCCACGCCCGTATGGATAGCTCCGACTGCGTGCTCGATGGAGAATGTCGGCCAGTCGTGATAGAGGTCGAGAACGATCGTCTTCGGTATACTGCTGCTCTGCAAGCCGTTAAACAACGGCTCATAGATCGAGTCGAATGAAATGGAATGCTTGTTGGCCCAGTTGTAGCCAATGGCGAGAACGACAAG
>DASWCI010000170.1:0-4167 GCA_036390195.1 Gemmatimonadaceae bacterium | reverse complement strand
GGCGGCGAAGGCGGGAATCCGCCCGAGCACGAGACGAATCTCTACTTCACGCGCCTGCTCGCCGGGCCAATGGATTTCACACCGGGCATCTTCGACTTGCTTATCGAGCGCGGCACCGGGCGTCCGCGCCGCATCGAGGAGTCACATCCGAGAACAACCCTCGCCAAGCAGCTCGCGCTTTACGTCGTGATCTACTCTCCACTACAGATGGCGGCGGATCTCCCAGAGAACTACGTCGGCAAGCCCGCATTCCAGTTCATTCGCGATGTCGCAGTCGATTGGGAGACGAGCAAGACGATCGACGGCAGAATCGGCGACTACGTAATCGTCGCCCGCAAGGCCAAGAACAGCAACGACTGGTTCCTCGGCGCCATCACCGACGAGGAAGGACGTGCCTTCAACGTTCCACTCAACTTTCTCACAGCTGGCCGGAAATACACTGCCGAGATCTACGCTGACGGCCCGGGAGCGAGCTGGGTCAACAATCCTTTGCCCGTCAGTATCTCCAAGAGAATTGTGGACTCGAGTACGAATCTGAATGTCGTGCTGGCGCCAGGCGGCGGGCAGGCGATTCGCTTCACGCCTGCGAAGTAACTCGCGGTGGGGATGAGACGCGCAGCGCTTGCTGCGGCCGCGCTCGTGCTAGCGGCATGCGAACGCTCGCAGCCCACACCCGCCTCGCCTCCGCTCTTCGAGTTGCTCAAGCCCGAGGCGACCGGCGTCACCTTCGCCAACAACCTGCCCGAGCGGCCGGACTTCAACATCCTGAATTACCTGTACTACTACAACGGTGCAGGAGTAGCCGTCGGCGATGTCGACGGAGACGGGCTCCCCGACCTCTACTTCACCTCGAACCTCGGCCCAAACAAGCTCTATCGCAATAAGGGCAACTATCAGTTCGAGGACATCACTGACAAGGCCGGCGTCGCCGATTCGGTCGGCTGGAAAACCGGCGTCACGATGGCCGACGTCAATGGCGACGGGAAAATCGACATCTATGTCTCGGGCGTCGATTACCTCACGATGCACGGGCGTAACGTGCTCTACATCAACAACGGTGACGGCACGTTCACCGACCGCACCAGGGAATTCGGACTGGAGCACGTCGGATATTCGACCCAGGCGCTGTTCTTCGACTACGATGGAGACGGCGACCTCGACATGTATCTGCTCGATCACTCGACGCACACCCAGCGGGCGATCGACATGCAGACTCAGCGCACCGGCAGCAGCCCGCGAACCAGCGATCGTTTGTTCAGAAACGACGGCAACCATTTTACCGACGTTACCGAGGCAGCCGGCCTGCACGACGGGATCGACGGCTACGGACTCGGCGTCGTCGCGAGCGATTTCAACAACGATGGATGCCCCGACATCTACGTCGCGAACGATTTTCAGGGCAACGACTATCTCTATATCAACAACTGCAACGGCACTTTTACGGAGTCGATCGCCAGGGCGACGGGGCACACCAGCAGATTTTCAATGGGCGTCGATGCCGCTGACTTCAACAACGACGGCCGCACCGACATCATCTCGCTCGACATGCTGCCCGAACGTGAGGACATCCTCAAGACGTCGGCAACCGCCGAGGGCTTCAACCTTTATAACATGAGGCTTGCAGCGGGCTACCATCCGCAGTACGCGCGAAACGCTCTCCAGCTCAATCGCGGCAAGGGAAAGTTCAGCGAGATCGGTTATCTGGCGGGAGTCGCCGCCACCGACTGGAGCTGGTCGCCGCTGTTTGCCGATCTCGACAACGATGGTCGCAAGGATTTGTTCGTCACGAACGGGGTTTATCGGCGGCCGAACGACATGGATTACATCAGCTATGTCGGGAACGAAGCGGTGCAGGCGTCGCTGCACGACACCATTACGAAGGCGAATCTAAAACTGCTGCAGAAGATGCCTCAGATCGCGCTCGCGAATTACGCGTTTGTGAATGAGGGCGGACTGAAATTCAGAAACGTCGCGCAGGAATGGGGGCTCGGGCAGCCTGGATTCTCCAACGGCGCGGCTTACGTCGATCTGAACAACAGCGGCAATCTCGATCTCGTGGTAAACAACATCAACGCGCCCGCGTCTGTCTACAGAAGTCATGCGCGTGAGATCAACGGGAATCACTATCTCACGGTGCAGCTCCGCGGCTCTGGCGCGAATACGGCGGGCCTCGGCGCCCGAGTGGAGATAACTCAGAACGGAGAGAAACAGGTACTGGAGCAAATGCCGACCCGCGGCTTTCAGTCCTCGGTCGATCCGCGTCTCCATTTCGGGCTCGGCTCGTCGAGCAAGGTCGATTCTCTGACGGTCATCTGGTCGAATCATCGGTTTCAGAGGCTCACGAACGTTGCCGGCGACCGAATCCTCACGCTGTCGCAGCAAGATGCAGCGGGGGCCTATGCCTATCATGATCCCTTCGACCCGACGCCGACGCCGGTATCGGCATCTGGCCTGCGTTCGGCGCAATCTCGGGCGAGGCCGATGTTCACTGACGTAACTGCAAAGAGCGGCGTCGATTTCAAGCACGAGGAAGACACGTTTTACGATTGGAATCGCGAGCCGCTAATGCCACATCTGTTGTCGACCGAGGGCCCGCGCCTCGCGGTTGGCGACGTTAACGGCGATGGGCTCGACGATTTTTATATCGGTGGAGCGAAGTGGCAGCCCGGCAAGGTTTACCTGCAGCAGCCCGATGGCAGGTTTCGCGCGAGCAATCAACCAGCGATTGCCGCCGACAGCTTGTCAGAAGATATCGGCGCCAGTTTTTTCGACGCGAACGGAGATGGCCATCCTGACCTGATACTCGTGAGCGGCGGCAACGAGTTCTGGGGCGAGCAGGATGCGCTCCGCCCGCGACTCTACCTGAACGACGGCAAGGGAAATTTCAAGCGCGTGCGTGATGCGCTACCCAACATCTTCGAGAACGGATCCTGTGTGGCCGTCGGTGATTTCAACGGCGACGGACACCCCGATCTCTTTCTCGGAAGCAGAGTTGTGTCGCGAAGCTACGGACTGATTCCGAAGAGTCATTTGCTGGAGAATGACGGCAGCGGGCACTTCACCGACGTCACGCTCGAAAAAGCGCCGGACCTTTCCGAAGCTGGAATGGTGACCAGCGCAACATGGATCGACTACGACCACGATGGGAAGCTCGATCTGGTAGTGGTCGGAGAATGGATGCCGGTGCGCGTTTTCCACCAGGAGAATGGCAAGCTGGTCGATCGGACAAAGGAGGCGGGACTGTCTGGAACTAACGGCTGGTGGAACAGCGTCGAAGCGGTCGATCTGCGCGGAAATGGGCGCGAGGATCTCGTGCTTGGAAACCTCGGCCTCAATTCGTATCTCCGTGCTTCGCGAACAGAGGCAGCCCGTCTCTACATCAACGACTTCTCGCACTCGGGCGGCGGCAATCTCGAGCAGATACTCACTTTCTACAACAATGGTGTGAGCTACCCTCTGGCCGGTCGCGATGAGCTGGTGAAAACAATTCCGTCGCTCCGCAGCAAGTATCCGTCGTACAAGGATTTTGGCGCCAGCCGCATCGAGGACATTTTTCCCGCCGAGGATATCAGGCGCGCGCAGGTGCGCGAAGCATACACGTTTGCCAGCTCCGTCGCATTCAATAACGGCAATGGCACTTTCAGCCTGCAGTCACTGCCGGCCGAAGCGCAGTTCGCTCCGATCTACGCGTCGCTGGTAGGGGATTTCGAGGGGAACGGCAAGAAAGACCTGCTGGTCGCGGGCAATCTCTACGGAGTCACCCCAATGCTGGGGCGCTACGACGCCAGCTATGGTTTGATCATGCGCGTCGAGCACGGATTCGCGCCGGTCGACATTGAGCGGAGCAATCTGGTGATCGATGGTCAGGTGCGCGACATCAAGTCGCTGCGCTCCGCAAATGGGGACAGGCTAATTCTCATCGCGCGGAACAACGACAAGGTGATGGTGCTCCGCCTGAGGTGACTGCAGTTGCACTTCCTGACTCTGAATCACTCAATTGATCCTTGCCCAGGACTGCTGCTGGTGTGGCCACGCAAACAGGTCAGGGTGGAAGAGATGCGCGAGTAGTTCAACCCCCTCAGCTACACGCGGGCCAGGACGCGCAAAGTACGCGTTCGCATCGACAGCGTACACTTCTGCATCCGTGAGTCTTGGCAGTCGGTTCGC
>DASWCI010000169.1:0-7028 GCA_036390195.1 Gemmatimonadaceae bacterium | reverse complement strand
GAGAGCGAGCTCCCCGCTCCGCCCGACAAGCGGCGCCTCATCAGGCCTTCGCATTGGAAGCTAATGTACGAACGTCATTTTTTTGGAGCCAGAGCCGCTTTGTCTGGTCGCTCGTTCGAAACGGTCTTAGCTGGTTCGTTCATTGCGACTTCGGAGGGCATGCCAGCAGTCGATCTTCGCTCCATCGCGCATCCCCTCGATGGCACCGAACGCGACCACCGTCCACTCCTCGATCTGGTAGGCGATTCCCAGTTCGTGCTGCTCGGTGAAGGCTCGCACGGGACCCACGACTTTTATCACGAACGCGCCGAAATAACGAAGCGTCTGATCATCGAGAAAGGATTCAGCGCGGTCGCTGTGGAAGCCGATTGGCCCGACGCATACCGGGTGAATCGTTTCGTCCGCGGCGAGGGCGATGACCGCGACGCCAACGAGGCCCTGAGCGGGTTCGAGCGATTCCCGACCTGGATGTGGCGGAATAAAGTGGTGCTCAGTTTCGTCGAGTGGCTCCGCAACGCGAACTCGAGTCGGACCGAGAATGCGCGCACCGGCTTTTTTGGACTCGACCTCTACAGCTTGTTCAATTCAATGCGGACAGTTATCGCGTATCTGGATAGTCTCGACCCCGAGGCGGCGCGACGTGCGCGTTATCGCTACTCGTGCTTCGAGCAATTCGGAGAAGACAGTCAGGCCTACGGGTACGCGGCGAGCTTCGATCTCTCACAATCCTGCGAGGACGAAGCAGTAAACCAGCTGATCGAGATGCAGCGGCGCGCGATGGAATATGCGGCGCGCACTGGAGGCGAGGACTTCTTCGACGCAGAACAAAATGCCCGGCTGGTCAAGAATGCAGAAGTCTATTACAGGTCGATGTTCCGCGGTCGCCAGTCATCGTGGAACCTTCGCGACACCCATATGGCCGAAACGGTCGATGCACTCGTCGGTTATCTGAGCCGGCACAAGCGCCCGGCGAAGATCGTCATCTGGGCCCACAACTCTCACCTCGGCGATGCACGCGCCACCGAGATGGGAGCGCGAGGTGAGCTGAACGTCGGGCAGCTGATTCGCCAGAAATACGGACCCGACGCGCTCCTGGTCGGGTTCACGACGTACACCGGCACGGTTACGGCCGCGACCGACTGGGATGATCCCGGCGAACAAAAACGGGTGCGCCCGGCACTAGCGAACAGCTACGAGCTGGGTTTCCACGAGACCGGGATCCCGCGCTTCTTCCTCAACCTTGGAAACAGCATCGCCGCGACCTCGCTCATGTCGAAGCCGAGACTCGAACGCGCGATCGGCGTGATCTACCGGCCGGATACGGAGCGCGTGAGCCATTACTTCCTGGCCGACATGCCGCAACAGTTCGACGCTGTCTTTCATTTCGACGAGACACGCGCGGTCGAGCCCCTCGAGAAACCGAAGCGCTGGCACGACGTCGAGCCGCCCGAAACGTATCCGTCAGGAATCTGAGCAGACCGTCTACTTTCCTTTTTTCCTCACTCCTTTTTTCCTGACCTTTAAACCCGGCTTGGCCGACAAATCGAGCATTTTTCGCTCGCCCAAATAGTCGACCGTTTTCGGCTCACCCATCTTGCGGAGCCTCTTCACCGTCGCGGCAATTCTGTTTGACGCAGCCAAGATCTCCGAGGCTATCTCAGGGATCTCGTCTGTCGGAACATCGTGCGCCAGCAGCTCGGCATTCATTACCAGCGCCGTGAGCACATTATTCAATTCGTGAGCAACGGCGATTGTCGTCTCAGAAATTCCAGCGCGCCGTTGCGCCTCGCGCAGCGCCTGCTCCATTTCCGCCCGTTTGCGGATGTCGCGTATCAAACCAAGGAGCGCTTTCTGCCTGTCGAACAGGATTGGAACCGACACAATCTCGGCGGGCATCACCTCGCCGTTTCTAGACACGAAGCGGACTTCGAGCGGCGGGCCTCCCTCGCCCGTCTCGGTGAGCTGGCGAATCCGCTCGACCACGGCCGGCAGCGACTCAGGATGGACGAATTCCATGATCGGATGGCCGATGAGCGATTTCGGATCGGCGCCGAGGCGTTCCGCCGCGAAACGGTTCACGAAGAGGAACTTCTCTGGCGTGTAAACGATGATCGCTTCCGGCGCGGATTCGATCATCGTGCGATAGTCAGCTGCGGTTGGGATCGACATGCTTCAGTTCAATATACGGGGCCGAAGCAAGCGGCTGCGATGTCTCAAGGTGCTTCGGGGCTGGACGGTGCGCTAGTTCAATGCATTAGCTTCCAAGCTTCAAAAATCACTCCCATCTCGGCCACAAGGGTACGAATCTGAAGAAACCCACCCGCAGGTCTGGAAAGCACAAGCCTACGGCGAAAGAGCTCGATCTCGCGGCGCGGACTCGCGACCTCGAAGACGCAAATAAAACTGCCAGCTTTGTGGCTCACGAGCTGAACAATCTTCTCACCGTCATTCAAATCAACACCGAGTTTCTGCTCGACTCCGTAGGGGAAGACCCTTCTGGTCTCGAGGAGCTGGACGAAATCCAGCGCGCATCCAGACGCGCGTCGATTCTAGCGCGCCAGCTTCTCGCATCCTCGAGGCTCGAGCCATTCGACGCCAGCCTTGCCGAAGCCGCGCTGAAAAAGAAATCGACCATCGCGCGCGCGAAGGCGATGGCGGCAGTTCAAGGAACGCCGCGCGTTGCCGAGACGATTCTTCTGGTCGAGGATGAAGCGGCAGTAAGGACTTTGGCCAAACGCGTCCTGTCTCACAAAGGCTATCGCGTGCTCGAGGCGTCGGATGGCGCAATTGCCTTGCGACTCGCCGCCGGTCATGTCGGTGAAATCGATCTGGTGCTCACCGATGTGGCGATGCCGAATCTGGGCGGACGCGGTTTGGTTGAAGAGCTGAAAGAGCTAAGTCCGGGAATGCGCGTTCTGTTCATGTCCGGGTATCCGAAGGAAGAGGTTTTCCCGGACAAGGGCGCGAATCGGGTCCCCTATCTCCAGAAACCGTTCACGAGCGAGGCGCTTCTCGCGGAGGTGCGCACAGCTTTCGGCTACGCACCCTGATAGCCGCCGGCCCAACTGATCGGCGAGACTTTCAGCGCTAGCTCAAGCCGCCGCGAGCTGACTCGTGCAATGCGGGCAACGCGTCGCAGCTGCGTCGATCGACATGCGGCAGTACGGACAAACCCGCGTGGGCTTTTCCGCCGCGGGCTTGATGAAGATCTTCGAGATACGCCACGCGACGAAACCAATGATGATGAAGTTGATAGCCGCGGCGATGAAGTCACCGACGCCGAACTTCACCGAGCCCACGCTCCACGTCGCTTTCTGCCACTCACCGCCCGGTCCGATCGCGATGACAATCGGCATGATGAAATCGTCGACGAGAGCTTTGACCAGCGTGTTGAGAGCCGTTGCCACGACGACAGCTATTGCCAGCGCCACGACGTTCTGCTTCAACAAAAACTCTTTGAACTCCTTCATCATTGGCATCGGGTAGTCCTGTTGGGAGGGATCAGGTCGACAGCGACAAGTTAGAGGTTCGCGCCGTGGCCGCACGGAGAGCGGCAAGCCGCCGGATCGCCGCGATCCCAGCGATAGGGCCGAGAGCCAGGATAACAAATCCCCAGCGCCAGCCCGCGTGCTGTGCGACCAGCGGCACGATCTGCATGGGCAACATAGTCAGCAGGAATCCCAGTGAAGTCTGAACCGTGAGTGCCGTCCCAACCGTGTGCGCGGGAACCGACTCGGTGACCAGGGTGCTGAATTGTGCGCTGTCCGCGATGACAAAAAATCCCCAGGTCATCGCCAGAGCGCCGAGTACCCAGAGTGGGCCGCCGAAAAGGAGTCCGCTGAGAAGACAGCAGCTGCCACTCATGAACAAGGAGATGGCTACCAGTCGCTCCCTTCCTCGTTTGTCGGCGAACAGACCGCCCCAGACCGATCCGATTCCGCCGATGGCAATTGTTGTGAACGCGAGCAGCGAAATCAATCGCGGACTGCGAAATCGGCCACCAGCATTCGCGGCCACGCTGGCAGCGAGAAACGCCGGGGCCCAGGTCCAAAACGCGTATAACTCGAACATGTGACCGAGATAGCTTCCTGTCGCGAGCCGCCACTCACGCACTCGCACGACATCTCGGACGTGACCCCACGAAAACGGACGTGACGCGAAGGGAAAGGGCCCGTCACGGTAGCCAACGGTAACGAGCAAAGCGGCTGCTACCGCCGCAACGCTGCTGGTAAGCACCACCGGTCTCAAGCCAACGTGCGGAATCGCTCGCACCAAATAGGGAGTCGCTTTGCCAACGGTGAGCGCTCCTACGATCACCCCGATCGCCAACCCGCGCTCCGAACGGAACCACGTCGCCGTCATCTTCATCGCGGGCGGGTAGACGCCGGCCAGGAAGAAGCCGGTGAGAAAGCGGAGGACCAGCGCCGACGGGTACCCAGGCGCCGCGAGAATCGCCGCGTTGACTGTCGCACCAAGCAGTGCACAAGCGCTGAAGAATCTCCCGGCCGGAATGAGATCGGCAAGGTTGAGGACGGCGGCCACGGCCGTTCCGCAGACAAACCCGAATTGGACAATTGTCGTCAGCCAGCCAGCCTCCGCCGTCGTCAGACCCCAGATCGATCGGAGCTGTGGGGTAACGGCGCTGGCCGAAAACCATAAGGACATGCCCAACAATTCGGCAAAACCGAGTAACGCCAGCACCCGCCAACGCGTCGAGTATGTGTCAGCAGACATCGTGAAAAATTAGCCTCCGCCAGGCGCAACTTCGATGTTGCGGGGTACGAGTACAACTTGACCATTTGCAATGCTCCAGCGACGACCTTCACAATCCGGCCGGGCCTGAGACGTCCGCGCACGCCTCACGCATGACGAATCCGTCCCAGGCGGCCCCGCCGTCAACTCCAACTGCGCCACCAACTTCGGCGCCGGCAGCAAAGCCGGGCGTCGCAACGCTGTCGCGTGACCTCGCCGATTTCCTCGTAGAGCTCTCGATCACGCTGAACAAGCATGCGATCTACCCCCAAAGCCACCCGCTCCTCGACGTGGCCGTAGACGGAGTGGCAAATCGCCTGGCAATGCTGTTCGTTGGCGACCGCGATTCGCTCTCGATCGGGGTCGCTCGACGCCAGCTGATCATCGAAGGTGTCGCGACCGATCCGTTGAATCCGGTACTGAAGGAGCTGGCGCAGCGGCTACACGAGCATCACGTCGGTGCAGTGAAAGTCGTACGCGGTATCAGCCGTGAGGAGCTCGCACAGGCTTTGGCAGCGCTCGCAATTGACCCGGTCCGAGCCGAGAAACCGATTGGACACGACACCGAGCGCGTAGGCGAGCTTTGGCCGCACGTCAGATTCTTCCCGCTGACTTACGACCGGCTACAGCTGATCGAAGACGACCCCAGCGGCGAGGCGCGAAGCGTCGACCAGATGGCCGCTGGACGTGCGACCCAGCTCTGGATCGGGCTCGCTCGTGCCGCGCTCGTTTCGGACACTTCTCAACCTGTTCCTGGAGGCGAAGAGCCGGACGAAAGTACCGCCCTCGAGCCCGCGACAGTCGCCCGCGCAATCGACGAGCATCAGCGCGAGGAGGCTTACGATCAGGTGATCGTGGGCTATCTGCTTCAGATCGGTGAAGAGCTGAGGACAGCGGAGGGGCCCGAAGCTGCCGGGTTGCAGCGGCGCGTGTCGCGCCTTGTCGGCTCACTCAGGGAATCGACCCTCGAGCGGCTACTCGAGATGGGCGGTGACAAAGCTCAGAGGCGCAAATTTCTGCTCGACGCATCGCAGGGCGTGACGATCGAAGCAGTGATCGACCTCGTCAAGGCGGCTTCGGCCGCCGAAGGTCAAACAGTGTCGCACTCGATGCTGCGAATGCTGTCGAAGCTCGCGCATCACCCTTCCTCGGGTGGACCTCGTGCCAAGACCGACCCGACGATCCGCGATGTGATGCGACGCCTGGTAGACGACTGGACGCTCGACGATCCGAATCCCGAGGCGTATCGCCAGGCGCTCGAGGCTATGTCAAACCGCCGGGCGACGACGGAGTCATCGAGCCATGCGCTACCAATCGAGTGCGAGCCGGAGCGCATGATTCAGATCGCGATCGAAATTGGCGCGATGGGTCCGCAGGTGCGCGCAGCGATGGTCGAACTGCAAAAAGGGGGGCGAGCTGATACCCTGCTGGATCTGGTCGAGCGCGGGCCCAACTCCGAGGCTTCGGCCCCAGTCTGGGACTTCCTCGTCGAACAGCGCGCCCTGGATGCACTCCTCGGGCAACCACGTATCGACATTCCCCTGGTCACCCGTTTCGTAAGGAGAATGGGACCCGAGGCGGCGCCAACGCTGCTGTCGGCCGCATTGGTCTTCGACGATGCGAAAACCCGCAGCCAGTTCTACGATTTGTTGCAGTCCCTCGGCGATCACGTCGGCGAAGCGGTGTCTCCGCGGATTCCGGGTGCCCCGCCAGTTGTACAGCGTGAGCTATTGGCGTTGCTGGGACGGCTGCCGACCCTTCCGTCCGGTTTCTCGGCGCGTGCCTATCTCGACAGCGAAGAGCCATTGGTTCGACGCGAGGCGGTACGACTGTTATTCCGCAGCCCCTCCGACCGCGACGAGACAATCATGAGCGCGTTATCGGATCCCGACGACCGTGTTGTGTTCGCGGGTCTTACTGCCGCGCAGGAGAGATGTCCGCCGGCGGGAATCCAGTTGATCAGGCAGCGTGTCGATCATGGCGAGCTGGACTCGCAGCTGCGGACGATGGGAATCCGAATCGTGGCGCAGCAGCGCACGTCCGATACACTGCATTGGTTTCTCGGGCTCGTTCTGACCGAAACGCACTGGGTAAGAAAACCGAAGCTGCTTCCGTCGACCCCTGAAATGCTTGCCGCGCTCAGCATGATCGCGGCGAATTGGCGCGGCGACCCCGCAGCAGCCTCAGTCATCAAGCTCGCCGAACAGAGCAGGGATCCCGAAGTGCGGGGCAAGATCGCTCGCACTCGCACGAGCAACCCGCTGACGCCGCCGAAG
>DASWCI010000168.1:0-3075 GCA_036390195.1 Gemmatimonadaceae bacterium | reverse complement strand
CGGCCTCCGGATCGCCCTCGGCGCTGAGCCAGGCGGCGTTGTCAGACTCGTGATTCGGCAAGGGCTGACTCTCGGCGCGGTAGGCATCGGAATCGGCCTTGTCGCTTCTGCCGGACTCACCCGGGTCATGGCGAGCATGCTTGTGGGCATTCAACCAACGGATCCCGCTACATACGCTCTTATGACCGCAGTGTTTCTCCTGGTGACCGCGATGGCTTGCTGGGTGCCCGCGCGCCGTGCGGGTGGCGTAGATCCGATGGTCGCGCTACGCGAGGAGTAAGCCTGTGAAGGCGGAGTCTGGATAGTTTACGTAACCAGAAGGCCATTACACGTTTTGACCGCTGGTCATTGAGTGACGCGATGTTTCAACAGCTACGCCAAAGTCAGGGACGTTTGAGTGTGCAAGCGCCATGATTTCTAATCTTCTCGAAGGGCTGCCAATGGCTGGATTCCTGCAGCTCTGCGGGCTGGAATGTAGGCAGCCAATATTGAAATCACCGCAACCAGAATGGCCACCGCGAGGAAAATTCCGGGGTCTCTCGGATGGATGGCGTACATCAGGCTGGTCATCAGGCGCGCAACGGCCAAAGTCAGCACGAACCCAATGACGGCTCCCAGCAGGGACAGCTTCAGACTCTGGTTCAAGACGAGTTTCATAACATCACCGCGAGTGGCCCCGATAGCCATTCTGATGCCGAGTTCCTTTGTTCTCTCGCGCACCAGGTAGGAAACGACTGCAAACAATCCGACACTTGTCAGGACCGTTGCCAGCCCGGCCAGTCCACCTAGGAGGGAAAGCGCGAACCTCCAAGGATCGAGCGTGCCCCGGACGATCGATTCCATCGAGGCAACATACTCAACCGGTTGCTCAGGATCGACGCTCTGGGTCGCCTGTCGAATCCTGGCCAGAGCAGAATTCGATGTATCTCGGGACAACAGGACGATCTGCATTGAGGGGAATGACATTTGTTTGTAGGAAACATACATAGATGGGGGTGGATCGTCTTCGATCGTCGCCCTTACGTCCCCGACGACGCCGATGATGCGGCTCGGAACCGGGGTGTCGCGGAGTATGGTGATGTACCTTCCGAGCGCGCTTTCGCCGGGCCAGTACTTGTGAGCGAAGGACTCGCTGACGATCGTCACTCGTTCGGCATGCTTGTCGTCGCCGTCGGTGAAGTTGCGGCCGTCGAGGATCGGAATCTGAAGTAGAGGGAGAAATCCCGAATCCACGAAGTGAAGGGAAGCCTGCTCATACTCGCCGGGGCTTGTTGTTCTTCCCGCGATCGTGAGGCTGGTCCAGAAATGATTTCCCTGGAGCGGTAAGGGGTATCCCAACGCAACAGCCTCGACTCCGGGCGACTCGCGCAAGTTTTGATCTACCTTGGTGAAGAAGCTGGCGACGTCGTCGTTGTTTTGATAGCGGATGCGTGGCAGGCCAATCCAAGTGGTGATCAGGCGATCCACGCGAAAGCCTAGGGGCTGATTCTGCAGATTCGTCATGCTGCGGACCAAGAGGCCGGTGGCGACGAGCAAGACGATGGAGAGAGAAATCTCTCCGATGAGAAGAGTGTGGCGGAGAAATCGGCCCCCGGCGTCGAGAGTCGTTGCGTTGCCGGCACCGCGGAGAATGTGCTGAACGTCAGCTCTCAATACCTTGATGGCTGGCAGGAGTCCGAAGCCCAGCCCGACAATGACGGAGAGGAGTACCGCGAAGGCCAACACGGCAGGATTGATTTCGATCGCTTCAACGTTGGAATTGTACGGGGCGAAGTGAAGGAAGAGCCAGCGGCCGATCAGTGCGAGAACGAGTCCCAGCAGACCGGAGAGGAATCCGAGGATCACGCTTTCGGCGAGTACGTCGCGGAGGACTTGTGATGCGCTGGCGCCGAGAGCGATGCGGACGGCTAACTCGCGAGTGCGTCCGCTGACCCGGGCGAGCATCAGGATGGCGACATTGGAACTGGCAATCATTAACACGAGCACCACGATGCCTAGCGCGAGCAGGAGAGATTGCTTTGTTTCACCAACTAAAGCCTGCTGCAACGGAATTACGACGGCGCCGGAACCGTTGTCTGAAGATGGATATTGCATCTTGAGTTGAGTCGCGATGCGATTCATGTCGGCGCGGGCTTGGTCGATGGTGACGCCCGGGCGTAGGCGTCCGACGACGCCGAGAAAATGAGAATCACGCCAGAGCATCCGGTCGGGGCGAACCTGCTGCTGGAGCGGAATCCAGAGATCGGTTTCGTCATCGCCTGGTCCGGGAGAGACGAAACTTCGGGGCATGACACCCACCACGTAATATGGATCGCCGTTCAGAGAGATTGTTCGGCCAACCATTCGCGGATCGCCGTGGAACGCTCCCGACCAAAGCCGATAGCTGAGGAGCACGACGTGAGGAGCAGAGTAACTGTCCTCATCCGGGAGGAAGGTGCGACCGAGCATGGGTTGTGCGCCGAGAATTGAGAAAAGAGCAGGGGAAACGGCGACCCCAGTCAGATGCCTGGGTTCGCCCTTGCCCGTCAGGTTGTAATGGAAGCCACAGTGGGCCGCCAAGTCAGTGAACGTGCGATTTTGCGCACGAAAATCGAGGAAGTTGCCGGGAGCGAAGCCGTCCATCTCCTCTTCATCGTTCGCCACCTTGCTCTGGAATACGCTGAATAGCCGGGAGGGGTCTTGATACGGGAGCGACGTGATAAGGACTGCATAAATGATGCTGAAAACGGAGACTGTCGCTCCAATTCCCAACCCCAGCGTCAGAACCACCGAGAAGCAGAATCCGCGACTTTTGCGCAGTCGACGAAGCGTTTGTTGGATTTCTCTGAGATGCATGCGAAGCGTGAGCCGGGGAAACTCAAAAACTATCATACCGGGGTCGCGCAACCTGCGGATCGCGGTCGGATGACGAGCAAAACGGAAGTAACTGATGTTGTAAACAGGCCTTTACAGTGCGCCGGGATAAACCGGCATGAAGCAGGGAGCAGCCGACAAGGCTGGGAATCTAGCGAGGTGAAAGTCCTCGTACCGTCAATTGCCTGTATTCGGACGGTTAGCATGTCTGGTACGTGCGGA
>DASWCI010000167.1:0-8769 GCA_036390195.1 Gemmatimonadaceae bacterium | reverse complement strand
TGACCGACCAGGAGGCGGTCGAGGGCCTCGCCATTCTGAGCCGGCTGGAGGGCATCATTCCGGCCCTGGAAACGTCACACGCGGTCGCCTGGGTCGTCAAAGAGAAGGAGCGGTGGAACAGGGGCGACGCGGTGCTGATATGCATCAGCGGTCGGGGCGACAAGGATCTCGCGCAGATAACTGAAATGGGACTTCTTCCCGCATGACAACGTCGGTGCCAGCCAAGACCGGGGAAGACAAGCTCGACGAGCCGTCGTTCCCGATTGTTTACGTTACCGACCTGCTGAAGGCCTTCGTCAAGGCTGTCCGCGCGACGCAGATGTACCTGCCGAACAATCCGATGCACGCGCGGTCTCTCGAGGCGGTGAAGGAAGCGTTCGGTGCGATCTGGCAGCATACCGACGAGCTCGAGCTGCAGGTGATCGAAACCCGCCTCGAGTGGGAAAGTCGAGTCGTTCTCGACGAAGGCGAGCGCACCAGCGACAACGTCGCCTGGCTCCTCTATAAGGACGGCATTCGCGAGCTCAAGATGCTGAAAGGCTTCGAGGAGGACGAGCTCGGCGTGCTCTTCAACCTCTTGCAGCGAGTGCGCAAAGCGACCGATGATGACGATGACCTCCTGACTCTCATGTGGGAGCGGGAGTTCGTGACCCTGCAGTACCGCTACGTCGATCTCACCCAGGAAACCGGTCCCGGCGTTGAGTCGATGGAGAGAGTAGAACAGAAGGAAAAAATTCTTTCGCCTGCGCAGGCCGAAGCGGGACTCGAGTCGACTCAATCATCGATCGCGAAGCTGGATGACTTCGACTCGACGCTGTATTTCCTCGACGATAGCGAGGTTGAATACCTGGAGGGCGAGATCAAGCGCGAGTTCTCGGCCGATTTGCGGCCAGCCGTAATCGCGTCACTCCTCGACACTTTCGAGAACCAGAAAGATCCAACCGTTCGAGAGGAGATCTGCGGCCTCCTCGATTATTTCCTGCTGATTCTTCTTTCGACCGCCCAATACAGAAATGCCGCCTATCTCCTGCGAGAGTCAGGCGTTACCGCAAACCGCGCCTCCGAAGTTCTCGAGACCCAGAAACAGCGCCTCACGCAGCTCAACGAGATCATGAGCGATCCGAAACCGCTCGGGCAGCTGCTGCAGGCACTCGAGGATTCTCCTCTGCGCGCGCCGCAGCACGAGCTCGACGAGCTGTTTGGAATCCTCCAGCCCCGCGCGCTCGAAACGATCCTCAGCTGGATCGGTCGCAGCCAGAATCCTCAGCTCAAGATGCTCCTCGAGGTTGCCGCGAGTCGTCTGGCCGGAAGCAACAGCGCCGAGCTCATTCGTCTGATCGGTTCGGATGATGAGGCTGTGGTGCTGGAAGCAATTCGCCGAGCTGCCGCACTCAAGTCGCCGGCAGCAGTGCCGGCCCTCGGCAAGATGCTCACCGTTGGAGAGTCCGACATGCGTCTCGCTGCCGTGACGGCCCTTACCGAGATCGGGTCGCCAGGTGCGATGCAGATGCTCGAGCGCGCACTCGTCGACGATGATCGCGAAGTGCGCATCGTCGCCGTTCGTGCTCTGGGCGCGCGCAACGCTCGTGCGGCCTTACCGCGTATCGAGGCGGCGATTAAGGGCAAGGATCTTCGCGACAGCAACCTCACCGAGAAAATGGCGTTTTTTGAAGCCTATGGTCTCCTGTGCGGCGATGGCGGAGTTCCTCTCCTCGATAATCTCCTCAATGCCAAAGGCTTCATGGGCAAAAAGGACGACCCGGAAATCCGCGCCTGCGCTGCGATGGCGCTGGGAAAGATCAATACCTCGAAAGCTTCGGATTCACTCAATCGTGCTGCCGGCGAGAAGGATGTGATTGTGAGAAACGCGGTCAGCCGCGCGATTCGTGGAGCCAGCGCGTGACGGCACCGGCCACGAAGACGGTGCGCAGCGACGGAGACAAACAATCCGGCGCGAGCGTTCGCCGCGGTGGAAGAAACTTCATGATCGCCTTCTATGCGGCATTACGGGCGATCAAGCTGTACCCGCTCGAGCACAGCGCGGTGCAAAAGACACTCGCGGAGCTGGCTCAGGTCGCCGAAGAGTTGCGAGCGGAAGAGGGTGAGCTCGAGTTCAGAATCTCGGGTGAGTTCATCTTCCTGAACGAGACGCGCCTCCGGCTGGATCTCAGCAACTACGCCACCTTTGGCCACATCCTCACGCTTTGCAAACTCGCAGGGATCGGCACGATCCACGTCGGGACCAAGGGGACTGCGCGCGACTGGACTCTGCTCCTTTCGCTCCTTGGCGCCGAGACAAAGAGCTCGCCGGCCGAACGATTCAAGGAAATCGTTACGCGTCTCAAGGACGCAAAGATCGAGACGTTCGAGCTCGACCCACCGGCCGAGACCGCGAGCGATAAGGAATTCAACGAGGAAGCGAAGGCGGCCGCCAATCGCACCTACTCGCAGTCGGTTGCCGTTACGAAGGACGTCATCAATTCGGTGCGCATCGGCAAAACGCCGAACATCCGAAAGATCAAACGCGTCGTGCAAGGCATCGTCGACCAGGTTCTGAACGAAGAAACATCGCTCATCGGTCTAACCGCTATCCGCGACTACGACGAGTACACGTTCACCCACTCCGTGAACGTGTGCATTTTCTCGATCGCACTCGGCCGCCGGCTTGGCATGACGAAGTTGCAGCTTTACGAGCTGGGTCTCGCCGCGCTAATGCACGATATCGGCAAGTCGCGTGTTCCTCTCGACCTACTTCAAAAGACCGGCGAGCTCACCGACGAAGAGTGGAAGTGGATGGCCGCCCATCCCTGGCTTGGAGTACTGGTGCTGTTTCAATTCCGTCGGCAGCAGGAAGAGCTGTCCTATCGCGCGATGACGGTCTGCCAGGAGCACCACATGAAGACTGATCTGACGGGATATCCGAAATGCGTTCGCTCGCGTCAGGTGAGTCTTCTCAGCAAGATCGTGTCGATTGCCGACGGCTACGACGCGGCGACGTCGCGCCGAGTTTACAAGACAGAGGCACTCGCTCCATCCGCCGTTCTGGAAGAGATGCGCGACAATCCACGGCGCGGCCTCGATCCCGTACTGGTAAAAGCCTTCATCAACCTGCTCGGCATTTACCCGGTCGGAACGCTGGTCGTGCTCGACACATTCGAGCTCGCAGTCGTGTCCGCAGCGAACCCGAATCCGGAGTCGCTCTCGAGGCCGATCGTCAAGATCATCAGCGATGCGCAGGGGAACAGAATTGCTCCACCACTGCAGGTGGACCTAGCCGTCCCGGAGGCAGGAGGCCAATATGCCCGGACAATCATCAAGACGGCGGACCCCGATCGCTATGGTATCACCCCCGGCGACTACCTCATCTAATTCGATCACGCGTCGCTTCGACGCGCTCAAAAAAGCTTCGCGTCGTGCTCTGGTCTGTTATGTAACGGCAGGCCATCCGGACGTCGACCGCTCCCTTGAGACGCTGCGTGCGCTCGAAGAAGGCGGCGCCGACATCATTGAGCTCGGGGTTCCGTTCTCCGATCCGATCGCGGACGGGCCGATCATTCAGGCCAGCTCGCAGCAAGCGCTGGAAAAGGGAATGACTTACGATGGCGTCCTTGCGATCATCGTGCAGGCGAGGCTGAGCGTACCTGTGGTTCTGTTCAGCTACCTAAATCCGATTCTGGCAGCGGGCGCGGACGCCCTGTCCAGAGCCGCGGCGGCAGGGGCTAGCGGGATTCTCGTTACTGATATCCCAGTGGGCGCTGATCCAGCCCGAGAGGAGTGGCTTGGCAGCAGCCCCCTGGCTTTCATCAGGCTAGTCGCACCGACGACGCCCCGCGAAAGAATGGCGGAGATCGCGCGGCACGGGAGTGGATTCGTTTATCTTATCAGCCGACTCGGAGTCACCGGTGTTCAGGAGACAACCGAGAGATCGCTGCCCGATACGATTCGCCGCCTGCGCTCGACGACGACGCTTCCCATTTGCGTTGGGTTCGGAATCTCGACGCCCGCCCAGGCGCGTAGCGTCGGCGATCTGGCAGATGGAGTCGTAGTGGGCAGTGCTCTGGTTCGAGCAGCGGAGAGCGGTCCAGAGCAGGTGCTGGAACTGACACGCAGTTTGCGCGAGGGTCTTGATGGGTAGTTTCCACTCGTCAAAAAAAGACGTACAGCAGGAGCACGCTGCCGCGCCCGGCCAGACGACCGATACCGATGTCGTTACGCTCAAAGCGATGCGATTTCACGCGCGCATCGGTGTGCTGCCACACGAGGCTGAGATAGCGCAATCGATCGAAGTCGACGCGTCACTCTGGGTTCGCCGCAGCAGTGCGCGTCCGACTGCGAAGGACATCGTCGATTATCGACGTGTGTACGATCTGGTTGCGGAAGTTGTTACCGGGGGACACACCAGCTTCCTCGAGGAAGTTGGTGAACGAATCGCCGCGCGCGCCCTCGAGCTTCCGCTGGTCGATCGCGTGCGAATTGCGGTGCGGAAACCCAATGTTGCGCTTCCAGGGCCGCTCGCTTACGCAGAGGTTGCCCTCGAGCGAGAGCGTGCGTGAAGGATGTCGCTTACATAGCGCTCGGCTCCAACCTGGGCCAGCGTGAGGTATTTTTGGCGCAGGCCCGACGCGCGATCGCCGCGCTCGGCAAAACGCGAGTGCTTGGTCAGACCGACGCCGAAGAAACCGCTCCGATCGGACCGATTGCCCAAGGTCCCTACCTCAATCAGATGATCGCCATCGAAACCGAGCTGTCGCCGCAGGATCTGCTCGCCGAGCTAAAGCGAATCGAAGCGGATGCAGGGCGAGTCAGGACGACGCGCTGGGGCCCACGCACGCTTGATCTGGACATCGTACTCTTCGAAAACCAGACCGTCCGTGAGCCCGGTCTTACCGTACCGCACCCCGAGCTGTCCAATCGCGATTTCTGGTTGAGAGCGCTGACCGCGCTCAGGAGCTCGGTTGGATAAAACGAAGACCGGACAGCGACCCGTCACCGTCCGCGATTTCGCTGAGCGAAAGCGGAAGGGCGAGAAGATTGTGGTGATGACCGCATACGACGCGTTATTCGGCCGCCTCGTCGACGAGTCGGGTGTCGACGCCGTTCTTGTTGGCGATTCGGTCGGGACTGCTGTTATGGGCTATCCGTCGACGCTGCCGGTTACGCTGGATCACATGATCTACCACGCCTCGGCCGTGCGACGGGGGGTGAAGCGGGCGCTCGTGATCATCGACATGCCCTTTCTTTCTTATCAGGCGAGCATCGAGAGTGCAGTGCTTAATTGTGGACGCGCGATTCAGGAGACCGGCGTTGCCGCGGTAAAGGTGGAGGGCGGAAGTACCGAGATGCTCGACACCGTGCACGCGCTGGTGCGCACGGGTATTCCGGTGATGGCTCATATCGGTTTCACACCACAGTCGGTCAACACGATAGGTGGTCCACGTGTTCAGGGACGCGAGGAAGAGGGAGCCGAGCGACTGATCGGCGAAGCGAAGGGTCTGGAAGAAGCTGGTGCGTTTTCCATCGTGCTGGAGCTCGTGCCGGCCAAGGTATCCGCGCGAATCACGGCTGCAGTTGGCATTCCCACAATTGGCATCGGCGCGGGTCCGGACTGCGATGGCCAGGTTCTCGTACTTCCCGACGTGCTGGGTCTGAACGACACCTTTGAGCCCAAGTTTCTCAAGCGATACGCAGAGATGGCGCAGGAGGTACGATCCGCGCTCGGAAATTGGGCGCGCGATGTTCGGAGCGGAGCGTACCCGGATGCCGAGCACAGTTTCTAAGATGCAGGTTGTCGGAACGATCGACGAAATGCGTCACGTCGTTGCCGATCTCCGGGCAAAAGGACAAAGCATTTCCTTCGTCCCGACGATGGGAGCACTGCACGAAGGTCATCTCACGCTGGTCGACGAAGCGAAGCGTGTGGCTGATGTCGTGATCATGAGCATCTTCGTCAATCCGATGCAGTTCGGTCCGAGCGAAGATTTCGACCGCTACCCGCGCACCCTCGACGATGATGCGAAGCTCGCGACGGAGCGAGGAGTGGACTTTCTGTTCACGCCGACCAGAGAGGACATGTATCCGGAACATGCGCCGGTGGTGTTCGTCCATCCGGGAAGCATCGGAAAAGAATGGGAAGGTGCGGTCCGTCCGCATCATTTCGAAGGCGTGCTAACCGTAGTCGCCAAGCTCTTTCACATCGTGATGCCCGACGTCGCTGTCTTTGGTCAGAAAGATCTGCAGCAAGTTGCGGCAGTGAAGGGAATGGTTCGGGATCTCAATTTCCCGATCGGGATTCTCGTCGCCCCGGTCGTAAGGGAACCCGATCGCTTGGCGATGTCGAGTCGAAACAGATACCTCTCGTCGAAAGATCGTGAGCTCGGCGTGATTCTCCCCAGAGCGCTGTTCGCGATGAAAGAGGCATTCGCGCGTGGAGAGCGACGCGCGAGCGCGCTCGAGGCGATTGGCTGGCGCATGCTCGAGCGAGTCGTTGGGCTTACGCCGCGCTACCTGGCGGTGGTGAATGCCGACACGTTTCAACGCGTCAACACAGTGCGTCATGGTGATGCCGCGGTCGGCGCTGTTCGCGTCGGTGAAACCAAATTGATCGACAACGTCATCTTCTGAAATGGCTCAGCTTCAAACCTCCGGATTGCCAACATGGGCGCAAGTGACCGAGCGCCGACTCGCCCACATCCAACGCGTCACTTCATTGCTGCGTGCGTGGGGAGCGGCGATGCGCATTTCACCGGAGGAGGCGAATGCCTGGATTGACGCCGGGACATGGCACGATGCGTTGCGCGACGCACCGATTCCGGAACTGCGCGCGATTACCGGCGATCGAACGTCACCAGACGGCCTGCTGCACGGGCCGGCCGTCGCGATCAAGCTCGAAGCGGAGGGAGAGCGGAGACAAAATCTCCTCGACGCCATTCGATACCACACCGTCGGGCACGCGCGATGGGATCGCACCGGACGCGCACTTTACATGGCCGATTATCTCGAGCTGGGACGTAAATTCCTCGCCGAGGATCGTGGGTTCCTGGCCAGTCAGGTTCCGCACAACTTCGACGGCGTGTTTCGTCAGGTCGTGCGCTTCCGTCTCGAGTGGTCGGTGCGCGAGGGTAACCACATCTTTCCCGAGACCGTCGAGCTCTGGAATAGTCTGAGGTGAACCATCCCCGACGTCGCTACGGCAGAATCATTCTCGTTCTGCTGATTCTCTGCGTTATCGGCTGGATTGTATGGCAAGTTTGGGCGTGGCGATCTGGGTCGAAGGAAAGCTATGCGCCCGATGATGCTCGAGCCCCTGAGGGAGTCCGCATCAAAGTTGAAGTTCTGAACGCAACCAA
Organism: Gemmatimonadaceae bacterium; assembly: GCA_036390195.1. Taxonomy (GTDB): domain Bacteria; phylum Gemmatimonadota; class Gemmatimonadetes; order Gemmatimonadales; family Gemmatimonadaceae; genus UBA4720. The sequence goes on along the minus strand of DASWCI010000167.1, from coordinate 1,423 downwards.
GACCAAAGGTCTCGCCCGGCGCGCGACGCTCTATCTGCGAGACCGGGGTTTTGATGTAGTTGGCTCTGGCAACGTGACTGAGCAGCGGACCACTACCATCGTGTACGATCGATCCTCGCATCCGGAATGGGCACGTCTTGTAGCCCGGGCGATGAACGCTCCAGTCGTGTCTCGACCCGACAGCTCACGCTACCTGGACGTTACCGTCCTTCTCGGCGCCAACTGGCGCCCGCCGCCGCTGCCGTTCCACCCTTAGCTGTCCGCACGCTGCCGCGATGTCCATACCGCGACTTTTTCGAACCGCGACTTCGATGCCCTGAGCTCTCAGTCGTCGTGCGAACCACTGGATCTGAGTCGGGGACGAAGCTGTGAAGTTTCCGGCGCCGCCGGGATGAAGCGGAATGAGATTCACGAAGGCGCCACACTCGCGGGCGAGCTCCGCCAGTTGGACCGCCTGCTCGGCCCCGTCGTTGATGTCCCCGAGCATCACATACTCAAAGGTTACTCGCCTATCGAAGACTTTCGCCGCCTCGATGACACTCGCGAGCGGATACTTGGTATTGATCGGCATCAGAGACTGACGCAGCTCGTCACTCGGGGCGTGGATGGAAATTGCTAGCCGAAACTGCTCGGGACGCTCTCCCAATGCGACTATGCCGGGAAGAACGCCGACCGTCGAAACGGTGATGTGTCGTGCACCGATTCCCAGGCCGGAGGGCGCGTTGAGAACCGTGAGAGCCGGATCGACCGCTTTCCAATTCATGAGCGGCTCGCCCATGCCCATGAACACGACGTTCGTCACGTGCTTGGGAGGGGAGAGCAGTCTCATCTCGCGCACCTGTCCAGCAATCTCGTACATGTCAAGATTTCGCGTAAAGCCCATCGCCCCTGTCGCGCAAAACGCGCACTGAAGGGCGCATCCTGCCTGCGAAGAGATACAGAGAGTGAGGCGCGACCCTTCGGGTATTGCGACGGTCTCGATGAACTCACCGTCTTCGAGGCGGAACAGAAATTTCTCTGTGCTGTCGCTCGAGGTTTGCCTCATGGCGAGCGTCAGTCGCGGTATCGTGAAGTGTTCGTCGAGCAAAGTCCGAAACGCGACCGGAAGATCCGTCATCGCCGCAAAGCTCTCGACCGGGCTTTGCCATAAGTGCCGCAAAACCTGCGAGCCGCGAAACGGCTTCTCGCCGTGTTCAACGGCAAAGGCCCGGAGGAGTGCCTCGGCGTCCGAAGGCAGCATGTTGAGGAGGTTCTGCTTCGACGGCAGGTCCTCCCGACGCGTGTTTTTTTCTGACATGCTCCTTCCACCAAGTCTATGCAACTACTAAATTTAACCCCTCTCGATGGCTTATTCGACCCACACGTCCTGGCGCTGACCTCCACGGCTTCGACTTCCCGCTTCGCGACGGCCAAGCGCACACAT